>JANOKY010000457.1:0-1538 GCA_031419635.1 Burkholderiales bacterium
TGCCGAGCACGCGAATGTCGCCCGCGTCAGGACGATGCAGCAGGATCATCTCGCGCAGCAGGGTCGACTTGCCCGAGCCGCTGCCACCGACCAGCGCGAAGATCTCCGCGCGGCACACTTCGAGGTCCAGGCCGTCGTGCACGACGTGGTTGCCGAAGCGCGTCGACACGCCGCGAAGTTCGATCACGGTTTCGGGCGCGGCTGCAACACCGATGGTCCCCTCTCCCAACGGGCGAGGGGGCAATTCGTGTTGCGCGCTGCTGGTCATGTCACAAATCCAGCGCACTGAAGGCGACCGAAAACAGCGCGTCGGCAACGATCACCAAGAAGATCGACTGCACGACGGCGCGCGTGGTCTGGCGGCCGACGCTGTCGGCGCCGCCGCGCGTGCGCAGGCCCTGGAAGCAGCCGACGATGGCGATGATGGCGGCGAACACGGGGGCCTTGGCCAGGCCGATGAAATAGGTCGTCATGCTCACCGCCTTGACGAAGCGGTCGAGGAACTCGGGGAATCCCACGCCGAGTTGCGAGCGCGCCATCAGCATGCCGCCGAACACGCCCAGCGCGTCGGCAAACACCGTCAGCAGCGGCAGCGCGATCACCAGCGCGATCACCTTGGGCAGCACCAGCAATTCCAGCGGCGCGATGCCCAGGGTGCGCAATGCGTCGATCTCTTCGGTGACGGCCATCGTGCCGATCTGCGCGGCGTAGGCCGAACCCGAGCGGCCGGCGATGATGATGGCGGTGATCAGCGGCGCGAACTCGCGCAGCATCGACACCCCCACCAGATCGGCGACGAAGATGTTGGCGCCGTACTGGCGCAATTGATCGGCGCCCTGGTAGGCGACGACCACGCCGAGCAGGAACGACAGCAGGCCGACGATCGGCAGCGCGTCCCAGCCCGCGCTGCGGATGTTGAACAGCACCTGGCGCCAGCGCCAGCGCGCCGGCTGCATCACGCTGGCGGCGAAGGCCAGCGCGGTTTCACCGACGAAGCTGAGCAGCGCCAGGCCCTGCTCGAACACCGCCGCGCTGTGGCGGCCGATGCGATGCAGCGCCGATGGCGGCGCTGCGCTTGCCGGCGTGGGCTGGCGCGACGGCCCGGCGATCACGGCGGTGGCGGGTTCAACCGCGGTCGGCTTCATGGCTTGCCGCTTGCGCATTCACGCGTCAACGCACCGCACTGGCCGCAGCCGCTGCACGCGGCGGTGGCTTGCGCTGCACCAAACCCTGGCAACCGGCGGCGCCGCGGCCGGCTTCTTCGGGGTTGCCCAGGTCGATCAGCGGTAGCAGGGCCGCCAGCGGGTTGATCAGGCCGAGCAGCAGCGAGGCCGCGAGCTTGCCGCCGATGGTGCCTTTCTCCAGCGACACCTGCGGGTTGGCAAAGCTGCCGTGCAGGCGCAGCGGCGAACGCAACGCCAGCGGGCTCTTGTCCTTCGGGCTGACCACCGCACGCAGATCGAGCTGCTCGCTGACCATCGACAAGCTGCCGTCGATCCAGACCGTCGAGTCGCTGGTGTCGAGCACCACCACCCGCG
>JANOKY010000458.1:0-3932 GCA_031419635.1 Burkholderiales bacterium
GTGAGCTGGCCCAGGTGCTGGGTCTGCGCGCCATCGGCGATGGTCTGCGGCGTGGCGATGTGCACGATGCTGCCGCTGCGAAACGACTGCTGGCCGTCGTTGCCGGCTTCAGGCTCGACGCCGTAGAGCTTTGTCTGCGGCGACAAGGCGCGCGTGGCCAGCGCGCTGCCACTGAGCAGGCCGCCGCCGCCCAGGCAAACGAACAACGCGTCGAGCGGGCCGACCTCGTCGTACAACTCCTTGGCGGCGGTGCCCTGGCCGGCGATGACGTCGGCGTGGTCGTAGGGCGGTATCAAGGTCATCCCGCGCTCTTCGGCCAGGCGCGCGCCGATCGCCTCGCGGTCTTCGGTGTAGCGGTCGTAGAAGACCACCTGGCCGCCGTAGCCTTGCGTCGCAGCCACCTTGGCCGCGGGGGCGTCATGCGGCATCACGATGGTGGCCGGCATGCCGAGCAGGCGCGCCGCCAGCGCGATCGCTTGCGCATGGTTGCCGGACGAGAAGGCCACCACGCCGGCTTGGCGCTGGCGGGCATCGAAGCACGACAGTGCGTTGAAGGCGCCGCGGAATTTGAAGGCGCCCATGCGCTGGAAGTTCTCGCACTTGAAGTAGACCTTGGCACCGAGCGCGTCGTCAACGGTTCGCGAGCTCAAGACCGGCGTGCGGTTCGCATGGCCATCGATGCGGCGCGCGGCGGCGGCGACGTCGTCATAGGTCGGCAGATGGGGCATGGAGCGGCTCCGTGGCAACACGCGCAGTATCGGGCGCTCAGTGCGGCGCGGCTGTCGGGCGGGCCAGCAACGCGGCCGCCACGCCGCAGGCGGCCAGCGTCCAGACGATGACCGCCCCCGACGGCAAATCGAACAGCGCCGACAACGCCAGCCCAATGGCATAGCCGAGCGCGCCCACACCATAGGCGATGGCGTGGCGCCGCGCGCCGCGCTGCGCACGCGTGGCCAGTGCCGGGATGATCAGGCTCGAGAACACCAGGTAAACGCCGACCAGTTGCACCGATGCCGTCACGGCCAGCGCGAAGGCGCCGTAGAAGCCGAAGCGGCCGAGCCGCTTAACGTAGCCCAGCGCCATGGCTGCGATCAGCAGCACCGACACGCCCGCGAGCCACAGCAATTGCGTGGCATTGACCCACAGGATCTGGCCAACCAGCAGGTCCTTCAAATGTTCGCCACCATGCGG
This sequence comes from Burkholderiales bacterium, assembly GCA_031419635.1. Lineage (GTDB taxonomy): Bacteria > Pseudomonadota > Gammaproteobacteria > Burkholderiales > Burkholderiaceae_C > CADEEN01. The sequence continues at coordinate 1,192 of JANOKY010000458.1, forward strand.
GTTGCCGGCCAGCAGCAGGATGCCGGCGCAGGCAGCGAGGATGAACATCACCCCGATCAGGGCCTCCTGCTGCTCGGGCGCACGCTTCTCGGTCCAGGTCAGCAACCAAGCCCCGAGCAACGCCGCGCTGACGGCGGCGGCCTGCACCGCGACGCCACCCTCGGGCAGGCCGAGTGCATCAGCGGCGATCACGCCCAGGCCGGCGATCTGCGCAATCGCCAGGTCGATGAAGACGATGCCGCGGTCGAGCACCTGGGTGCCCAACGGCACATGGGTGGCCAGCACCAGCAGGCCGGCGATCAACGCCGGGCCGAGGATGCCCCAGTCGAGCGCGCCCCAGTTCATCGCGCGGCCCCGGCCACGAGCAGGCGCGCAAGGGTGTCGTCGAACAGGCTGAACAAGTCTTTCGCGCCGTCGCTGCCGCCGACCGTGAACGGGATCCCCACCGCCGCGATGCCGGCGTTCTTGCTCAGCCACTCTGAGGGCCGCGCGTCCTGATAGGCCGCGTACAGCACCATCCGCGCTGGCGTGCCCTTCAAGGTCGAGAGCACGTTTTGCAGGTGCGATGCAGACGGCTCGACACCGGGTTTGGGCTCGAGCACCGCCACCTCCTTCAGGCCCAGCCAGTCGTAGAGGTAGACGAAGGCCTTGTGCTGCGATACCACCGGCGTGCCCTTGAGCGGCGCGGCCTGCGCGGTCCAGCGAGCGATCGCCTGCTGCCAGCGCGCCGCGAATCCGGCTTGGGCTTTGGCGTACTGCGCGGCATTTGCCGGGTCGAGCTGCTGCAGCCGCGTGCCGAGCGCCGCGGCCACGAGCGCGATGTTGCGCGGGTCGGTCTGAATGTGCGGGTTGCCAGCCGCATGCACGTCGCCCTGCGAGCGGTCGAGCGCGGTCGGCACATCGAGCTTGCGCACGGTATCGGCGGCGGCGAAGTTGCCGGGCTGGCCAGCCTGAACCTTGGGGTTGCCCGACTGTTGCAGCAGCAACGGCAGCCAGCCGATCTCGAGTTCGGCGCCGGTGCAGACCACCAGATCGGCGTTGCGCGCGCGGGCGATCAGGCTCGGCTTGGCCTGGATCTGGTGCGGATCCTGCAATGCACTGGTGGCGATCGAAACCTCGACCAGGCTGCCACCGAGTTCCTGCGCCAGCGCGCCCCACTCGGGCTCGCAGGCAAAGACGCGCAGCGCGGCCTGCGCCGGCAGCGCCAGCATCAGCAGTGGCGCGGCGAGCAGCGTGAAAAACGGGATGCGTTTGAACATGTCGGGTTCCTCGGTAGATTGCTTGGGCTGCGGCGCATCAATAGCCGTGCGCGCCGTGTGCGCCCAGGCTCATCTGGTATTGCAGAAAGAGCTGGCGGTCGGCGGAGCCCTCGCGCGCACGGTCCTGCGCGAGCTGCAGGCGCAGGCGCGAGAACTCGCTGGCGTTGAAATCGACCATCAGGCTGTTCTTGTGCGGCCGCAGGCCAGCGCCGTCCGCTCCGGCGTCCAGCCGCTCGCTGCGCAAGCCGACGCGCCAGCGCGGCATGAACTGGTAGATGCCTTGCACGTACCAGCCGGATTGCACCGCGCGCAGCGCCGCCGCGTTGCCCGTGTCGTCCATCAGGCTGCCGCTGCGCGTGCTGCGCAAATACTCACCCTGAAGCTTGAAATTGGTCTGCGTCGCATTGCCTCGCGGCGCCCATTTCCACACCGCGTCGGCAATCCAGACCCGGGTGCTGCCGTTGAAGATGCTGGTGCTGGCGTTGCCTGCGGCGTCGGTGGTTACCAGGGCCTGGTCGCTGGCCTTCGCACTCAGCACCGACAAGCCGGCGCGCCAGTTGTGGCTGTCACCGAGATCGCCACCGGTGTGCAGGGCCAGTGCGCTCATGCCCGCGCCGTTGCGGGCGCTGTCACTGCCGGGGAAGCCGCGGCCCCGGCCGAGTTCGGCTTTGAATTCGAGGTACTGATCAGTCGGCGCCAGCCAGGACACCTGGATGCCGTCGTCGCCGTACTGGGTGCCGAGCAGGGCCTGGTAGGCCAGCGGGTTGTCGACGAAATCCCAACTGTGCGCATGCTGTGAATTGACGTAGCCGACGCCGGAAAAGAAACGGCCGGCTTTCAATGTCAGGCCGTTGCCGAGCCCGGTGGTCTGGATATAGGCCTCCTCGACCGCCACCGAATCGTTGCTGCCCAGCGCGATCGTCGCCACGCCGCGCAGCCACGGATCGATGCTTGCCGACAGCCCCAACTCGGTCTCGGCCAGGCTCAAGCCGCGCGTACCGGGGCCGGCCTCGGCGCCCGCGGGCAAACGAAAGCCGCCGATCGCATAGCGCGCCGGGTCCTGCGAGCTGCGCGCATACAAGCCCGACAGGATCAACGAGATCGCCGGGTTGAAGGCATTGCTGCCAGCGCCAGCGGTGGTAGGTGCAGCGGCCGGATCGACCGCCGCGGTCGCGGCAGCAGCGGCCTGTGCAGGCGCCGCCGCCGCGCTCGCTTCGGCCAGCATCAGGCGCTGCTCCAGCGCTTGCAGGCGCGCTTCGTAGCCGGCGCGCATGGCGGCAATCTCTTGCCGCATCGAGGCGATTTCGGATGGGGTATCGGCCGCGGCAACCAGGGGCGCGGCAAGGGCGAGCGCAAGGCCCGCCGACAACAGCTTTTGCATTGGGAAGCTCTCCAACTCGGAACGTCATGCGCAACCTGCCTGCGCGCGGGGCGAGGTAGGTGCCGGCGAAGGCAACGGTCAGCGTGGAGAGAACGGAGGTG
>JANOKY010000459.1:0-3898 GCA_031419635.1 Burkholderiales bacterium
GCTCATCCAGTCGGCGCTCGACAGGTACAGCGCCTCATCAACCTCGGCCGGGCCCCAGCGGAAGTACATCACCCGGGTGTGTTCCAGAAAGCGGCCGACGATGGAGCGCACGCGGATGTGGTCGCTGTGCCCCGGCACGCCGGGCGCCAGCAGGCAGGCGCCGCGCACGATCAAGTCGATCTGCGCGCCGGCCTGGCTCGCGGCATGCAGGGCATCGATCAGCTTCGGGTCGGTCAGCGCATTGAGCTTGAGCACGATGCGCGCCGGCCCGCCCGCGCGCGCCGCCTCGGCCACGCGCGCGACGAGCGCCACCATGCGCCGGTGCAAAACGAACGGCGCCGTCAACAACTGGCGCGGCGCTTTGGTCTTGGTCAGGCTGGCGAGTTGCTGGAACACCGCGTCGGCATCGGCGGTGAGATCGGCGTCGGCCGTCAGCGTGCCGATGTCGGTGTACAGCCGCGCCGTGCGCGGGTTGTAGTTGCCGGTGGACAGGTGCAGGTAGCGCTGCAGCGTCGCGCCCTCGCGCCGCGTGATCAGCAGCAGCTTGGCATGCGTCTTCAAGCCGACGATGCCGTAGACCACCTGCGCGCCCACCGCCTCCAGCCGCTCGGCCCAGTCGATGTTGGCCTCTTCGTCGAAGCGCGCCTTCAGCTCCACCACCACCAGCACTTCCTTGCCGCGCCGCGCGGCTTCGATCAGCAGCTCCATCAGCACGCTGTCGCGGCCGGTGCGGTAGATGGTCTGCTTGATGGCCAGCACCTCGGGGTCGTGCACCGCCTCGCGCAGGAAGGCCACCACCGGCTCGAAACTCTCGAACGGGTGGTGCAGCAGCACATCGCCGTGTTCGGCCAGGTGCCGGAAGATCGATTCGCCGCGCGGCAGCCGGGCTTGCGGCCAGGCCGGCTCGTACGCAGCAAAGCGCAAGGCCAGGCCGCCCGCGGCCACCTCACCGGCCTGGTCGATCAATTGCTCGAGCCGCACCAGGTTCACCGGCCCGTTGACGCGGTACAGCGCCGCCTCGGGCAGGCCGAACTGGTCGAGCAACAAACGCGACAACTCGCGCGGGCAGGTGTTGACCACCTCGAGCCGGATCGCCTGGCCGAAGTGCCGCGTCGTCAGGCCCGAGCGCAGCGCCTGGCGCAGGTTGGCGACATCGTCTTCATCGACTTCGAGTTCGGAATCGCGGGTGACGCGAAACTGCGAGAAGGCCTCGACCGTGCGGCCCGGAAAGAGCGCGGCCAGGTGCGCGCGAATCACGCTGGACAACAGCACAAAGCCCTGCCGGCCAGCCGGGCACAGCGCGTCGGGCAGCCGGATCACGCGCGGCAGCACGCGAGGCACCTTGACGATGGCGATGCGGTTCTCGCGCCCGAAGGCGTCGCGCCCGCCCAGGCGGACGACGAAGTTCAGGCTCTTGTTGGCCACCAGCGGGAACGGGTGCGCCGGGTCCAGCCCCACCGGCACCAGCAACGGCCGCACCTGCTGCTGGAAGAAGCGCGCCACCCAGCGCCGCTGCGTCGCGCTGCGCTGGGCGTGGTTGATGATTTCGATGCCGGCCTGCGCCAGCGCCGGCATCACCTGCTCGTTGAACAGCGCGTACTGCGCGTCGACCAGGGCATGCGCGCTGGCCGCCAGCTCGTCCATGTCGTGGCGCAGCGAGATGTCGTCGGAAGCGCGCACGGCTTCCAGGTAATCGGCAAAGCGCACCTCGAAGAACTCGTCGAGGTTCGACGACACGATGGTGATGTAGCGCAGCCGCTCGAGCAGCGGCACATCGGCCCGCTCGGCCTGCGCCAGCACGCGCCGGTTGAAGGCCAGGATCGCCTGCTCGCGGTTGAGCAAGGCCGGGCGAGCCGCAGCAGCCACCCCGGTGGCCACGGCCAGGTCACCCGCGGCGCGCTCTTCGCTCATGTGCACAGTCTATGAAGCTTTTGCGACAACGGCGTGACGGCCGCTGGCGCGGCCCCGCCAAGCCATTGCGGCCCGGCGCCGATAAACTCGCCGCGTCGCGCAGCGCGCACGCAAGGCCCTCAGCCATGAAGACACAGCCCTGGACCCGCCGCCACGCCATCGCCGCGCTGGCTTCGACGCCGCTGTGGCCTTGGCCCAGCCTGGCCGCAAGCTTGCCGCGCCGCCGCCCGCCGCTGGCGCGCATCGAGCCGGTGTCCGATACGTACTTCGGCGAAACCATCGTCGACCCGTACCGCTGGATGGAGAACGCCAAGGACCCCGCCTGGGAGCCCTTCATGCGCGGCCAGGACGCCCATGCGCGCCAGATGCTGGCGGGCATCCCAGGGCGCGACGCCTTGAAGCAGCGCATCGCCGCGCTGTCGGGCGGCACGGCGGTGGCCTACGGCGTGCAATCGGCCGCTGGCAAGCTTTTCTACCAGGTGCGGCCCGCGGGCGCCGACAACTTCAAGCTGGCGGTGCGCCAGGGCGCGGACGGCAGCGAGCGCATCCTGATCGACCCGACAACGATGAAGGGCGAAGGCGGCGTGCATGTCTCGCTCGATTGGTGGCGGGCATCGCCCGACGGCCGCCATGTCGTCTATGGCCTGTCGCCGGCCGGCTCGGAAGATTCGGTGCTGCACATCATGGAAGTCGAATCGATGCGAGTGCTGCCCGAGCGCATCGCCGGCACGCAGTACGCCTCGCCCTCCTGGCTGCCCGACGGCAGCGGCTTTTTCTACCAGCGGCTGGCGGAAGGTGCCAAGCGAGGCAGCGTCGATTACTACCTCAACGGCCCGAACCATCTGCACCGCTTGAGCGGCGATCCGAAAGACGACTTGCTGGTGATGGTGCGCGGCAAGGACCCGGCCGTGCCCGTGGCAGCCAACGAGTTCCCGATCGCACTGGCCAACCGCAGCAGCGAGTTCGCCCTGCTGATCGTTCAGGGCGGCGTACGGCGCGAGAACCCGCTCTACATCGCGCGCCTGGCCGACGTGGTGGCCGGCCGCGCCGCCTGGAAGCCGGTCTGCCAGATCGAGGACGAGGTGGTCGACTTCGCCTTCGACGCCACCGACCTGTACCTGCTGACCACGCGCGACGCCGAAAACGGCAAGGTGCTGCGCACGCCGCTGGCCGCGCCATCGCTGCGCGATGCGACGACGGTGGTGCCCACCGGGCCGCTGGTGATCGAGTCGATTGCGCTGGCGCGCGACGGCCTGTACCTGCAAGACCTCGACGGCGGCTACCACAGCGTGCGCAAGCTCGGCCGCGACGGCAAGCTCGCCGCCGTGCCGCTGCCGTGGGAAGGCTCGATCAGCGGCGTGGCCACCAACACCGCCGAGGACGGTGCCTGGTTCGACGGCACCGGCTGGCTGCTGCCCTTGTCCACCTTCCACCACGAGCCGTCGATCGGCGCCACCGGCCGCACCGAACGCATGGCCCTGGTGCCGCCGTCCACCCTCGACCTCGGCGCCTACGAGGCAGTGCGAAGCTTCGCCACCGCGCGCGACGGCAGCCAGGTGCCGCTGTCGATCGTGGCGCGCAAGGGCTTGAAGCGCGGCGGCCGCAACCCGACCCTGGTGCAGGCCTACGGCGCCTACCAGATCACCAGCGGTCCCTACTTCTCGCCGCGCACCCTGGCCTTCCTCGAGCGCGGCGGCGTGTTCGTGACCGCGCATGTGCGCGGCGGCGGCGAGTACGGCAAGCGCTGGTGGAAGGGTGGCCAGAAGTTGACCAAGCCCAACACCTGGCGTGACCTGATCGACTGCTGCGAGCAACTCGTTCGCCAGCGCTGGGCGTCGAAATCGACACTCACCATCCAGGGCGGCTCGGCCGGCGGCATCACGGTGGGCATGGCCCTGACCGAACGGCCCGATCTGTTTGCCGGCGTCATCTCCAACGTCGGTGTGTCCAACGCCTTGCGCGCCGAGTTCTCGCAGAATGGGCCGCC
>JANOKY010000460.1:0-2491 GCA_031419635.1 Burkholderiales bacterium
GCAGCAACTCGCGCGCCACCATCGCCGGCACGGCGCCTTGCATGAAGTGGCCGATGCGGTCGTAGTGGTTGCGCTCGAACGCGAACACCTCGCGCATCCATTCGCCCAGCGGCACCCGCGCATAGCTGTAGTGGCCGCCGATCATCAGCACGCAGGCGTGGGCGAAGATCAGCGCGTACAGCAGCGGGGAGAGTGGAAAGCGCCGCTGTGTGGCCCACAGGACCGGCAGGGCGATGGCGATGGGCGCCACTTCCATCGCCCAGGTGCCGAGCTCAAACGGCCGCCAGGCGGACAGCGCCAACAAGGCCAGCAGTGCAGCGCTGTAAAGGACCAGGGCGCGGGCAGACAGCGATGGGGCGTGCGGCATGGACGCCATCATCGCATCGCCCGGCGCGCCGGGCGTCGATCAGCGCGACCTGTAGCGCTCAGTCGCTACCGGTCGGCGAGTTCAAGAACCGCTCTTCACAGCCAGTTCGTTGTCGACCGCCGTCACGCCGGCCACAGTCTTGGCGAGCGCGGTGGCGCGCTCGCGGGCGCTTGCAGTGGGAGCCGAGCCGCGCAGGGCGACGCGGCCACCGGCGGTGTCGACGTCGATGCGCAGGGCGCTCAAGCCCGGCTCCTTGGCCAGCAAGGCCTTGACTTCGATGGTGATCGCCGCATCGCGAATCGCATCCGCGGTTTTGGCGCCCGCGCCTTTGGCCGCGTCGGCCGCCTTGTCGCTGCCGGCGCGCATGTCCGCGCCGATTTCCTTGGATTTCTGCTCGACCTTGGTGACGGTCTGGTCCAGCACCTGGCCGGCCGTGCGCGGCTCGTCAGTGCGGTTGCAGGCCACCAGCACCATGGCGGCGACGAGCGAGCCGAGCAGCGGCGTGTAGGTGAGTGAGCGTGGGTTGTTCATGCATTTCTCCTGTGGATTTGCCTGGGCTCCAATGCGGCCCGTGGTCGGCACCGTGGCCTGGCACAAACTTTAGGGCGCAGGGGCCCCGGTGGCCGTCAGTGAGCGGCGAATGCGGGTGTAGGAATACGCCGCGCGAAGGCCTTATCCCTGGCCGCGGCGATCCTGGCGAATCGCGCCTTGACGCGAGGCCAGCTCTGCTCCCGAACGAGGTGCGATGAAAGCGACAATGGTCGCCCCTTGACCCTGCGCTGCGCCCCATGAAGTCGATCGGTACCCCCCTGTCCCCCCACGCCACCCGGGTCATGCTGCTGGGCAGCGGCGAGCTCGGCAAGGAAGTCTTGATCGCCTTGCAGCGCCTGGGCGTCGAAACCATCGCCGTCGATCGCTACGCCAACGCCCCCGGCCAGCAGGTGGCGCACCATGCGCGCACCATCGCGATGAGCGACCCCGAAGCACTGCGCGCGCTGATCCTGGCCGAGCGGCCCGACCTGGTGGTGCCCGAGATCGAAGCGATTGCCACGCCGGTGCTCGAAGCCTTGGAAGCCGAAGGGTTGGTGCGCGTGATCCCGACGGCGCGCGCGGCGCGGCTGACGATGGACCGAGAGGGCATCCGCCGCCTGGCGGCCGAGACGCTGGCGCTGCCGACCAGCCCGTACCAATTTTGCGATTCGCTGGCCGAGCTACAGGCGGCCATCGATGGCGTGGATGGCAAGGGGATTGCCTACCCCTGCATCGTCAAGCCGGTGATGAGCAGCTCGGGCAAGGGCCAGAGCAAGATCGACGGGCCGGCCGATGTGGCCGGGGCCTGGGACCACGCGATGGCCGGCGGCCGCGTCAGCCGCGGCCGGGTGATCGTCGAAGGCTTCATCGATTTCGACTACGAGATCACCCTGCTCACGGTGCGTGCGCTCGGCGACGACGGAAACGTCGAAACCCATTTCTGCGAGCCGATCGGCCACATCCAGGTCAGTGGCGATTACGTCGAAAGCTGGCAACCACACGCCATGGCGCCGGCCGCGCTGCAACGCGCGCGCGACATCGCCAAAGCCGTCACCGACAACCTCGGTGGCCAGGGATTGTTCGGCGTCGAGCTGTTCGTCAAGGCCGAGCAGGTCTGGTTCAGCGAAGTCAGCCCGCGCCCGCACGACACCGGCATGGTGACGATGACCACCCAGTGGCAGAACGAGTTCGAACTGCATGCCCGCGCGATCCTTGGCCTGCCGGTGGACACGACCTTGAAGAGCCCCGGCGCCAGCGCGGTGATCTACGGCGGCGTCGATGCCCAGGGCATCGCCTTCGACGCTGTCGATGAAGCGCTGCGCGTGCCCGCCACCGAGATCCGCCTGTTCGGCAAGCCCGACAGCTTCGTCAAGCGGCGCATGGGCGTGGCCTTGGCGCGCGATGCCGACGTGGAAGTTGCCCGCCGCCACGCCAAACTCGCAGCGTCCAATGTCAAGCCGCGCGCGGCGAGACCCTGATCCGCATTGCCAACCGCTCCTTCGCCGAAAGTGACACCGACATGCTGAGTGACATCGACATCGCGCAACACGCCACGCTGCGGCCGATCATCGAGCTCGCGCGCGAGCGCCTGGG
>JANOKY010000461.1:0-12480 GCA_031419635.1 Burkholderiales bacterium
GCCGGGCACCTTGTTGTCCTCGAGCATGAAGGCCAGCTTGACGGCGTTGTCCTTGTCCATCTTCTCGGCGCCGCCGACGGGCTGCTTCCAACTGAAGCGCAGGTACAGGTTCGCGCCGTCGTGCGCGGCCTGCACGTTGACGGGAATAGAGCCGGCCTTGCCCTTGATCGGCTTGGGCTCGAGCTTCTGGCCGCTGGCCATCTTCTTGCCCATGTCGGCCGCCTCGGCGTCGTGGCAACTGGCGCAGGTCTCGCCCTTGCGCATGGCCCGTGCGCCACCGTGCTCGGTGCCCTTGGAGACCCACTCCAGCGGCGAGACGCCAGGATAGAACACCGTCACCGTGCGGCCGGTCACCTTGCCCCAATCGGGGGCTGCGGCGTGCGCCGACGCGAGTGCGAGCCCGAGGCCGCCGGCCAGCAGGACGATCGATTTGAAGTTGATCATGGCTAGTCCTCTTCCTTCATGCCCGCAGGCTTTTGGTGCGCGATGCCCTTGTGGCAATCGATGCAGGTGTCGTTGTCCTTGACCGCGAGTTCGTGCGACTTCTTGGCTCGCGGTTTCTGCGATTCGGCGTTCATGCTGGCAAGCGAGTGGCAGTTGCGGCACTCGAGCGAGTTGTTGGCCTTCATGCGGGCCCATTCACGCTCGGCCAGTTGCAGGCGCTTGGCCTCGAACTTCTCGCGCGTATCGATCGTGCCCATGACCTTGCCGTAAAGTTCGCGCGTCGCCTGGATCTTGCGGATCATCTTCGGCCCCCATTCCCGGGGCACATGGCAGTCGGGGCAGGTGGCGCGCACGCCGGTGCGGTTCTGGTAGTGGATCGTCTTCTGGTATTCGGCATAGACGTTGGTCTTCATCTCGTGGCAGCCGATGCAGAAGGCCTCGTTGTTGGTGGCTTCGACGACGGTGTGGAAGCCGCCCCAGAACAGCACGCCGCCGACGCCGCCCAAGAGCAGCAGCGTCAGCACCGAGAAGCCCGCCGACGGCCGGCGCAGGCGCTGCCAGAGGTCCGGTTTGTTCATGCTGCCGCGCCGCTCAGTAAACGTCGTGCTGGGTATTCCAGACGTTGAACTTGCCCGTCGGCGTGATCATCTTCGGGTCGGTGATCACCTGCTTCAGCTTGAGCGTCTCGTCGTCGTAGATCACGATCGCCGACTGATCGGTCTTGCCGCCCCACAGCGAGATCCAGACTTCGTCACCGGCCTGGTTGAACTCCTGGTGCACGGCGCGGCGCAGGGCCTTGGTGACGGGCAGGCCGGAGTCCTTGGCGACGTCGATGCGCACCGGCGGCTTGGACAAGTCTTTGATATCGAAGACGTAGTTCACCTCGGCGTTTTCGCGCTCGGGGTTCATCGGCATGTCGGCCCACAGGTGGGTTGATTTCGGATGCGTCTTGACGAACAGGTTGCCGGCGCCGGGCATCGCCAGTTCCTGCACCACTTTCCAGTTGTACTGCTTGTACTTGGCGTCGGCCGGCTTGTCGGAAGCAGTCGAGATCAGCGAGACCACGGCGCCGCCGAGGTGGCCTGTGGCCCACACCGGGCCGAACTGCGGGTGGACGAAGTTGGCGCCGCGGCCTGGGTGCGGGATCTTCTTGGTGTCGATCAGCGCCGCCAGCTTGCCGGTCTTGGTATCGACGGCCGCGACCTTGTTGGAGGCGTTGGCCGCGACCATGAAGTAACGCTTGCTGGCGTCGAAGCCGCCGTCATGCAGGAACTTGGCCGACTCGATGGTGGTCGTCTTCAGGTTCTTGATGTCGCTGTAGTCGACCAGCAGGATCTGGCCGGTTTCCTTGACGTTGACGACCCACTCGGGCTTGATCTGCGAGGCCACGATGGAGGCCACGCGCGGCTCGGGGTGGTACTCGCCATCGACCGTCATGCCGCGGGTGGAGACCACCTTCAGCGGCTTCAAGGTATCGCCTTCCATGATCGAGTACTGCGGCGGCCAGTAGCCGCCACCGATCAGGTACTTGTCTTCGAAGCCCTTGAACTTGGAGACGTCCACCGAGCGCGCGTCCGATCCCAGCCGGATCGTGGCCACCGTGGTCGGCTTCTCGAACCACATATCGATGAGGGTCACCAGGCTGTCGCGGCCGACGGTATAGACATAGCGGCCCGAGGCCGACATGCGCGAGATGTGCACCGCATAGCCGGTCTTCAGGATCTGCCAGATTTGCTTGGTATCGCCGTCGATCAGCGCCAGCTCACCGGTGTCGCGCAGCGTCACTGCGAAGACGTTCTTCAGATTGATCTTGTTCTGCTGCGTCTTCGGCCTCTGGTCGGGCGGCACCAGCAGTTTCCAACTCGCTTGCATGTCGGCCAGGCTGAACTCGGGCGGCACCGGCGGCGGCTGCTGGATGTAGCGCGCCATGATGTCGATCTCTTCCTTGGTGAGGATGTCGTCGTAGTTGACCATCCCGCCTTCGGTGCCCAGGGCGATGATCTTGTCCAGGCGCGCAGTGCCGAGCTTGAGCGTGCCGCCTTCCTGGGTCGTGCCGTCGGCGGCCTTCTTGCTCCAGTGCGGTTCGAGGTTCTTGCCGGTGGCGCCCTTGCGCAGCACGCCGTGGCAGCCGGCGCAGCGCTCGAAATAAATCTTCTTGCCGACTTCCAACTCGGCAGCGGTCATCGCGGGCGCCTGCGCCTGCGCGGGCGCGGAGGTCTGAGCGATGCCCGACAGCGGGGCAGCGGCCAACAGCAAGGCGGCGATCGGGGTCAGGTGCAATGTTTTCATTGAGGCACTCCAGTCAGGGCTATCACTTCGATGAGCGCGCAGATGGTCCGGCTTGTCGGCCGCCACGTCCTTAACCTGCGTCAAGTGCCGAAGCGGTCGCGAATTGCTTGACCCGCATCAAGTTCGATTGCGCGCGCGTTGTCGATGCTCGCGGCCATGAACAAATCCAAGACCCTTCTCGCGCTGGCCGCCGCGATGTTCGTGGCGCACTCGCCGGCCAGCACCGACAACGCGCAAACCATCGTCATCACCGCCACGCGGCACGCAATGGCGCTGGTGGATGCGCCAGCGTCGATGAGCGTCGTCACCGGTCAGCAAATCGCCGAGCGCGGCGCCGACAACGTCTTCGAAGCCCGGCGCGGCGAGACCGGCTTGTCGCTGCAAGGCCGCACGATCGGCGGGCGCACCGTGCTGTCGCTGCGCGGCAGGGAGTTCCGCCACACGCTCTTCCTCGTCGATGGCAAGCGCATCGGCGGCACCGACGGCGTGGTCGGCCACGCCGACTTCCAGTACGACTGGGTCGCCGCCGAAGGTATCGCGCGCATCGAGGTTGTGCGCGGGCCAATGTCGGTGCTCTGCGGCTCCGAAGCGCTCGGCGGTGTGGTCAACGTCATCACCCGCCGCCCCGGCGAGCGTTGGCAGTTCGGGGCACTGGCCGAAGGCCGCTACGGAGACGACAGCCTGGGCGGTGATGGCCACCGCGCGGCCGTGCGTGTTGGCGGTCCGCTCGGCGAGAGCCTGCGCATCGCGGCGTCGGTGGCCGACACGCGGCGCCAGGCCCTGGCCTTGAAGGAAGACCCGCGCCTGACTGAGCTGGAAGGCCGGCGTAAGCGCGACGCAGCGCTGCAATGGTGGTGGACCCCGGCGCCGGGCCATGAAGTCGAGATCGAGCACCGCGTCGGCGAGGAAGACCGCTCGGCCAACATGCGCGAACGCAGCGGTGCGCGGTGCATCTTCGAATCGCTGACCGCCATCGACCGCAGCCACGGCTCGCTGGCCTGGCGCGTCGACTGGGGTGGCGCGTGGCAGGCGCACAGCCTGCTGCGCGCCTACGAGTCGCGCGTCGATGTAATCAACGAACGCAGCAACGGCGTGGCCGCGCTGAGGCCGAACAACTTTGCCGACCGCGTCGTCGAAGGCCAGTTGTCGGCGCTGCCGCAACCCGGGCGCTTTGTCACTGCCGGCTTCGAGCTGCGCGACGAACGCCTGTTCAACATCGGCCTGCCCGGCGGGCGCGGCCAGGCCCGGCATCACGCGCTGTACGCGCAGGGCGAGTTCGAGCTCACGCCCGCGCTCGCGCTCACGGCCGGGTTGCGCCGCGACAGCCACGAGCGCCTCGGCCGCGAGTGGAGCCCGCGTGCCTACCTGGTGTGGCATGCCGCGCCGCAATGGACCGTCAAGGGCGGCTTGGGCCACGGCTTCAAGGCGCCGTCGCTCAAGCAGATCTCGCCCGACTACCGCGAAGACGAAGACCCCAACACCTACTTCGGCAACGCCACGCTGCGGCCCGAGCAGAGCGACGCGGCGGAGATCGGCGTCGGCTGGGACAGCGTTGCGGTGGGCTCGCAGGCGATGCTGTTCACCAGCCGCGTGCGCGACCTGATCGTGCCGCGGCTGTTGCGCCAGGTCGGCACGCGCGGCGAGTACCTGTTCGAGAACATTGACCACACACGCCTGCAGTGCCTCGAAACGGCGTTAGCCTGGCGCCTGCCCGCCGGCTTCACCGTGAACACCAACTACACCTACCTCGAAGCCCACGACGGCAACGGTACGCGCCTGGAAAAACGCCCTCGTCATAGCCTGGGCCTGCGCTTGGACTGGCGCAGCGGCCCCTGGCGTGCCGGGCGGGCCGCGCAGTACCTCGGCGGCCAGGTGCTGGCGTCGACCACGCCGGCACAGGCGCCGCGGCCCGCACCGGACCTGACCCGCGTTGCCGCCCATCTGGTGCGCGAGCTCGGCCAGGGCTTGGAGCTCAGCGCCGACGTCGACAACCTGACGCAATTGCGCCTGGCCGACGAGTCATCGCTGTTCACCGGTGCCGAAGCGCCGCGCAGTTGGCGCGTGGCCCTGCGTGGACGCTGGTGATCGCAGGCCCTTGCCCGTGGCACTGATCGATTTCTACCCCCAGCTCAAGCTCGCGCACCTGGCCCTGGTCGGCGGCAGCGGCGCGCTGTTCGCCTGCCGCGGTGCGGCGGTATTGGCGCACCGGGCCTGGCCAATGAAGACGCCGTGGCGCGTGGCCAGTGTCACCGTCGACACTGCCTTGCTCGCGGCCGGCGCCACGCTGTGGGCGCTGCTCGGCTTGAACCCGCTGGGCAATGACGCCTGGTTGGGCACCAAGCTGCTGCTGCTGGTGGTCTATGTGGCGCTGGGCACGCTGGCGCTCAAACGCGCCCAGGCGCCAGCCTATGCCGCGGCGATCACCACCTACGTGTTCATGGTCTCGGTGGCGCTGGCGCGCCATCCGCTGGGCGCGCTGCGCGGCTGGTTCGGTTGAAGGATCTCTCATGACCTCGGTGATCAATCTGCACCCCGGCCCCGGCGCCGGTTTCGAGCAGCCGTTCGAGATGCTCGATGCCTGCCACCAGCGCGTCGAACGCATGTTGGTGTTGCTGGGTCGCTTGTCCGCGCACGGCGCCAGGCACGGCGCCGACGATCAGGCGCAGCAGGCGGCGCGCGACGTGATGCGCTACTTCGACCTGGCCGCGCCGCACCACCACGAAGACGAGGAACGGCATGTGTTGCCGCTGCTGCGCGCGCAGGGCAGGGGAACCCTGGCCGATCGGGTGTTGCAGCAGCACGTTGCCATGGCCGCAGCCTGGGCCGGCGTGCGCTTGGTGTTGTGCGCCGTTGAACAGGGCCGTTGGCCTGACGGCAAGCAAGACATTGCCGCGCAGTGGCGCGCTTTCGCGGCCCTGTACCGTGAGCACATCGCCCTGGAAGAACGCGAGGTCTTCCCGGCCGCGCGTCTACAGATCGATGCCCAGGGCCTGCGCGCGATGGCCGACGAGATGGCGCGCCGACGCGGCGCGCGCTGAGTCAGCGCAACTCGCCGAGCTGGGTATCGCCGATCGCATCGCCCATGCCGCTGTCGTTGAACAGGCGCAGCGAAGGCTGCGTGATGCGCTCGCGAAACGACTTGCGGGCGAACAGCTTGGCCTGCGCCTGCTCGGGCAGATCGGTGATGTTGAGCCCGTTCTTGACGATCAGGGTGTCGATCACGTCTTCGATCACGCGCACGAACTCGGCGTCGAGGCGGTTGAAATCGCCGTCGCCGCCGCCGAGGAATGCCGTCACATCGGGGTGATCGGCGGCGAGGAATTCGGCGCTGTCGAGCGGCGCGTCGCGCAGCAGGCTGGCGATGGCGCCTTGGTCATTGCGGGTGATGTAGGGCATGCCGCGTGGGTAGCGCGTTGGGCGCGACGGGCGTTCACCGTGCGTGGTGCAAGTGCACGCAGTGCGGGCACCTGTTCACGCGCTCAGCGCAGGCCGGCGATGTAGTCGGCCACGGCCTTGATTTCGACGTCGCTCAGCTTGGCAGCGATGGAGGTCATCTGCACGTTGTTGCCGCGTGCACCGCCGCGGAAGGCGACGAGCTGGGCCTCGGCGTAGTCGGCGTGCTGGCCGCCAATGCGCGGGTACTGCGCGGGGATGCCGGCGCCGTTGGGGCTGTGGCAGCCGGCGCAGGCCGGTATGGCTTTGTCGGCGATGCCGGCACGGTAGATCTTTTCGCCGAGCTTGACGCTGTCCTTGTTCTTCGCGAAACCCGGCTTGGCGCTCTTGCTGGCGTAGAAGGCGGTGACGTTGTTGATGTCGTCGTCGGACAGGGTGCCGGCGAAGCCCTTCATGATCGGGTTGGCGCGCTTGCCCGATTTGAACTCGTGCAACTGCTTGGCCAGGTACTCGGGGTGCTGGCCGGCCAGGATCGGATTGGCCGGGCTGCCGCGCGAGCCATCGGCGGTGTGGCAGGCGGCGCAGACCTGGGTTGAGATCGCCTGGCCCTTGGCCAGATCGGGTTTGGTCACGGGCGCCGCAGCGCTTGCGGCCAGCGCCGGTGCGGCAAACAGGGCCGCCAGGGTCAGGGCGATGGCGTTGATCTGGGCCTTCATCATGGGTGTGCGAGCTGGGTGTAAGGACGTTGCGGCGGGCGCAAAACCGGCGAATTTTACAATGCCTGATGAACACATCCCCTGAGGCCAAGGTCGCGCTGGCCTGGACCCATACCGCACGCTTCCTCACCACGGCCAGCCAGCTCGACCAATTGCCGGTGCACGAGCTGCCGGAAATCGCCTTCGTCGGCCGCAGCAACGCCGGAAAATCAACGGCGATCAACCGGCTGGCGCAGCAAAAGCGGCTGGCCTTCGCGTCGAAAACACCGGGGCGAACGCAACACATCAACCTGTTCGCGCTCGGCCCCAAGGACGCGCCCGACGCCTACTTCGCCGACCTTCCGGGCTATGGCTACGCGGCCGTCGAGCGCGCTGCCAAGTTGCGCTGGCAGCAGGTGATGGCCGACTACCTGGCGGTGCGCCGCAGCCTCTCGGGCGTGGTGCTGATGGTCGATCCGCGGCTGGGCCTGACCGATCTGGACCGCCAGTTGCTGGCCTGGGTGGCGCCGCGGGTGGGCACCGGCGAGATCAAGCTGCTGGTGCTGCTGACCAAGGCCGATAAGCTGTCGCGCAAGGAGGCCGACGCCGCCGTGCGCGCGGCCACCGACGCGCTGGCCGATTTGTCGACCGACGATGCCGACATCGGCGTGTTGCTGTTCTCGGCATTGAGCAAGAGTGGTGTCGATGATGCGGCGACCACCCTGCACGGCTGGGTGCATGCGTGACGATCGAGCGCTTCGAGCAGGCGCTGCCGCAGGGCATCACGCTGTCGTGCCGGGCCCGCGGCCCGCGCGATGCGCCGCTGCGCGTGCTGCTGCTGCACGGCTTCCCCGAAGGCGCATTCATCTGGGACGAGGTGATGCAGCGCCTGGGCCCATCGGTGCGCTGCGTGGCGCCGAACCTGCGCGGCTACGAGCGCTCGAGCGCGCCGACCGATGTGCAGGCCTACCGTGCCAAGCACCTGGTGGGCGACATCGCGGCGCTGATCGAGGCCATGGGCGCGCCGATCGACCTGCTGGTGGCGCATGACTGGGGCGGCGCGCTGGCCTGGAACCTGGCGGCGCAGCGGCCGCAGTTGATCCGCCAACTGCTGATCGTCAACTCGCCGCACCCGGCGACGTTCCTGCGCGAGCTGCGCGACAACCCGGCGCAGCAGGCGGCCAGCGCGTACATGAACTTCCTCTGCCGTCCCGATGCAGCGGCGTTGCTGGCCGAGAACGACTTCGCGCGGCTGTGGCCGTTCTTCACCAAGATGGGCGGCGTGGCGTGGTTGACCGACGCATTGCGAGCCCAGTACCGCGCGCTGTGGCAACAGGGTTTGGAAGGGCCGCTGAACTACTACCGCGCGTCACCGTTGAAGCCACCGATTTCAGCGTCCGATGCGATCCACAGCCTGGTTTTTCCGGCGGAATTTGTCACCGTGCGGGTGCCGACGACGGTGTTGTGGGGCGAGGCCGACAGCGCCTTGCCGGTGGCCTTGCTCGACGGCCTCGAGGCCTATGTCGAAGCCCTCGATGTGCGGCGCGTTGTAGGCGCGAGTCACTGGATCGTGCACGAGCGGCCGGCACGGGTGGCCGACACCATCGCGCGATTGATCAGACCACCACGTACTGGCCCTTGAAGTGGCGCAGCGCCGACTGCAGGTGCTCGCGCAATTGCGGGAACAGCTCGGACGAGGATTCGCTGGCGTAGATGCGCCGCTCGCGGTCGCTGGCCTCGACGCCGACATTGACCAGGCAGGCCGCCTGGCCGTGGCTGTATTCGAGCAGGTCGGGTGCAACGAAGCGCACTGCCCAGCCGTCGCTGCACGACACGGCACCGTCGGCCCGGGATTGAAACTGTGATTTCATGACGCGGTCTCCAAGCGGAACAGCGGAAGCGTTCGGTTGCATTGCATGGCCATGCTTTCGAACGCGGCGCCCCGCACCTGAGCTGACGCAAGATGCGTGCGCGGCCGCAGGAGTGCAGATCTCACGCCGGCGCTGGCAAAGCGCGTCGGCTTGCGACGCGTGTCGTTGATCAAGGCCGGCCGATGAACAGCACGACGCCGGTTTGGCCGCGCGGGGCGTACGTCAACGCCAGGTAGAGCGGCCCCAGGCCGGTGTCGGCGCCGAGGAACAGGCTCATGCCGCTGCGCAGCGAACCCGCGTGCAGCGCGTCGCGCGTGGCGTAGGCATTGCCGGCTTCGGCGCTGGCGCCGACGAAGAAGCCGCGCGTCAGCGTCGGTGTCTCCGACAGCCGCATGTACCAGGTCAGGCGCGAGAACAGCACGTAGTTGCCGAGCAACTGGCCATCGCGGTAGCCCGACAACTGGTGAAAGCCGCCGAGCTCGTAGCGGCCGAATGCGGCGCCTTGCTGCTGGCTCGCGCCGCGGGCCAGCGTGAACAGGTTCAGGGTGTGGCGGCCGAAGGTCTGCACGCCCAGCGCTGAGGCTTCGACGCGCTGGAAGCGCCCGGCCTCACTGCCGTCGCCGAGCGCGGCCTCGCCGACCAGGCGGTAGCCGCGTTGCGGGAAGCTGGCGTAGTCGAGCTGATCGACCACCACCGCCAACCGCAGGCCAGTTTCCGAGGCCTGCACCGAACGCGCGCCAGCGGCCAGCGCGGCCGAGACCAGGGTGGGTGTGGCGCTGACGCGCTGCGTGCCCAGGCCGAGGCGGAACTCGCCGAAGCGGCCCCAGGGCTGGCCGAGGTCGATGCCGGCGCGCGAGGTGGTGCGGGTGAAGCGCGCCAGTTCGCTGCCGCTGCTGTCGTACAGCGTGCCGCCGCGTCGCTCGGTGCCGGCGTAGGCGGCCACGAACCAGTCGTTGGCCGGGCCGACGGTCCAGTTCAAGGGCTGGTACAGCTCGGTGAAGAAGGCCGGCACGGCGCCGATCTGCACCCGGTTGCGCCACTCGGTGCCACTGGGGGTGAGCCAATGGCGGTTGTGGCTGAGCTTGAGGTTGAAGGTGCCGCGGCCATTGAAATCGGTGCTGAGATCGAGGCCGATGCGCAGGTAGTTCGGCCCCCAGGGCTTGTCTTCGAGGTCGAACACCAGGCCATCGCCACCGTCGTGCGCAGACACCAGCCGGTAGTCGGCGCGCAGGTAGTCGCCGCTGGCGGCCAGGGTGCGGGCGTCGCGCTCGGCGCGGGCGGCGTCGAACGGCCGGCCGGGCTGCGACTCGAGCTGCGCGGCAAGGCGCGACGGGTTGCTCAGCGTGGTGCCTTCGAAGGCGATGAAGCCGACCGTGGCTTCGGGGCGGCGCAACTTGGGATGCTCGGCCCGCCACTGGGCATAGGCCTCGGGGCTGACGGCGAAGCTGCGCAGGCGCGCCGCGGCCGCCTCGGCACCGCGCTGACCGATGGCGATGGCCTCGGCGGCCTTGTCGAAATCGGCGGACGTGAGCTTGCCCAATTGCGGCGAGACCAGCACGTCGCGCGGGCCGAGCGCGGCCAGGCTGCGCTGCACGTTCTGCTCGGTCAGGATGTTGATCATCTGCGCGGTGATGCCGACCGCAGAGTTCAGTGTTTCGCGTCCGGCCAGCGGCGTGCCGATGTTGACGACGATGACCGCGTCCACACCCATCGCCCGCGCCACGTCGACCGGCACGTTGTTGACCAGGCCGCCATCGCCGAGCAGGCGGCCGTCGAGCTCGGTGGGCGCGAAGACGCCGGGCACGCTCATCGACGAGCGCAAGGCCAGCGCCAAGTCGCCGCTACCCAGGACCACGGCGGCGCCGGTTTCGAGATCGGTGGCAACGGCGCGAAAGGGAATCGGCAGGCGGTCGAACTCGCGCACCGCGCGCACCGGCAGGGTGAGGCGGCGCAGCAGCGTTTCCAGGCCGCGGCTGGAGACGGCGGCGGTGGGGGTGCGCAGCTCGCCGTTGCGCAGGCCGAGCTCGAGCACCGGCGAGATTTCGAAGTCTTCTTCCTTGCGCCGTTGTGAAAGGTGCTGGCGTTCGACCCGTGCCGCGAACACCGTGGCCCATTCGACGCGCAGCAGTTCGCGCTCCAACTCGGCCGCGCTCATGCCGCTGGCATACAGGCCGCCGACGATGGCGCCCATCGAAGTCCCGGCAATCGCGTCGATCGGGATGCGTTCGGCCTCGAGCACCTTCAGCACGCCGATGTGCGACAGGCCGCGGGCGCCGCCGCCGGACAGGACCAGGCCGATTCGAGGGCGTGACTGCGCGCTGACATCGAACGCCAGCGCGAGCATGGTCATGCAAAGTAGGACTGCCCGAAGCATGGCGCGCATTGTCATGTGCGGCGCAATGAAAAAAGGCCCGCAGCGTTCGCTGCGGGCCTTCGTCTGGCAATGAGCGTACGTTGAGTGGCGGCAACGCCGACGGCTCGAACGCACGGCAGGACTTACATGTCCATGCCGCCCATGCCACCCATGCCGCCCATGCCGCCGCCCATACCGCCCGCGCCGGACTCTTCCTTCGGCGCTTCAGCGACCATGGCTTCGGTGGTCAGCATCAGCGAGGCCACCGACGCGGCGTTTTGCAGCGCCATGCGCGTCACCTTGGTCGGGTCGAGGATGCCCATCTCGATCATGTCGCCGTAGGTGTCGTTGGCCGCATTGAAGCCGTAGTTGCCCTTGCCGCTGAGCACGGCATTGACCACCACGCTCGGCTCGCCACCGGCGTTGGCGACGATGATGCGCATCGGCTCCTCAACCGCGCGCAGCACGATCTTGATGCCGGCTTCCTGGTCGGCGTTGTCGCCCTTGATCGTGCCCGCGCCCTGCCGGGCGCGCAGTAGCGCGACGCCACCACCGGCCACAATGCCCTCTTCCACTGCGGCACGCGTGGCGTGCAGTGCGTCTTCGACGCGGGCCTTCTTTTCCTTCATCTCGACTTCGGTGGCGGCACCGACCTTGATCAGCGCCACACCGCCGGCCAGCTTGGCCACGCGCTCTTGCAGCTTCTCGCGGTCGTAGTCGCTGGTGGCTTCCTCGATCTGCACCCGCACTTGCTTGACGCGGGCTTCGATGTCGGCCGCGGCGCCGGCGCCGTCGATGATGGTGGTGTTTTCCTTGCCCACTTCGACGCGCTTGGCCTGGCCGAGGTCGGCCAGCGTGACCTTCTCCAGCGTCAGGCCGACTTCTTCGGCGATGACCTTGCCGCCGGTCAGGATGGCGATGTCTTCGAGCATGGCCTTGCGGCGGTCACCGAAGCCCGGCGCCTTGACGGCCGCGACCTTGAGGATGCCGCGCAGGGTGTTGACCACCAGGGTGGCCAGCGCTTCGCCTTCGACTTCCTCGGCCACGATCAGCAGCGGGCGGCCGGCCTTGGCCACGGCTTCGAGCGTCGGCAACAGGTCGCGGATGTTGCTGATCTTCTTGTCGAACAGCAGCACATACGGGTTGTCGAGCAGCGCCGACTGCTTCTCGGGGTTGTTGATGAAGTAGGGGCTCAGGTAGCCGCGGTCGAACTGCATGCCCTCGACGACTTCGAGTTCGTTGTCGAGCGACTTGCCGTCTTCGACGGTGATCACGCCTTCTTTGCCGACCTTGTCCATCGCATCCGCGATGATCTTGCCGATCGTTTCGTCCGAGTTGGCCGAGATCGAGCCCACCTGTGCGATTTCCTTCGACGTGGTGGTGGCCTTGGAGGCCTTCTTCAACTCGACGACCAGGGCGGTCACGGCCTTGTCGA
>JANOKY010000462.1:0-9391 GCA_031419635.1 Burkholderiales bacterium
TCGTCGACGACCAGGAACTGGTTGAAGCTGAAACTGGGCGGCCCACCCGGGATGGCGATCGGCGTGTTGATGCGGTAGATGCCGGCAGCGATCTCGTGGACGTTGGTTCCGGCGCTGGGGTTGGTGATCATGCGGTTCTCCTGGTCAAGGGGCAGCAGGAAGTGTCACGACCCGCGCGATCGTTACAGCCAGCTTGCGCCGACCCGCCGTGCCGCTATCCTCGGCCACATGGAAGAAGAGCTGTCGGTCGATGCGTCGTCGTGCGTGGAGGCCACGCTGGCGCGACGCATCGCGCAAGCCACGCCGGCGATCGCCCACGACGCCGAAGCCGAGCTGTACCGGCTGCTGGCGCCGCGGGTGCGGCGCTACGGCCTGCGCCACCTGCGCGACGGCCATGCAGCGTCCGACCTGGTGCAGCAGGTGATGATCCTGGTGCTCGAGCAACTGCGCGCAGGCGCGTTGCGTGCGCCCGAGCAGGTGGTGTCGTTCGTTTTCGGCGTCTGCCGTCTGACGGTGCTCAACCTGCGCCGCGGCCAGGCGCGGCACGAACGGCTGCTCGAGCAATGGGGCGCGGTGCTGACGATCGCCGACATTGCCATCGCGCCGCGGCTCGACCAGCAGCGCGTGGCCGACTGCCTCGAGCGCCTGCCCGAGCGTGAGCGTACGGTGATCGTGCTCAGCTTCTATGAAGATTTGCAGGCCAGCGAAGTGGCGGCGCTGATGGGCCTGACCGACGGCAACGTGCGCGTCATCCGCCACCGCAGCCTGGGCCGGCTGCGCGACTGTGTCGATGCCCAACGGAGCGCGCCATGAGCTCAGCCGACTGCGCCGCGCCGATCGGCTGGGCCCGACTGGTCGCTTACTGGTTCGACGACGCCGACAGCGCCGAGGCTGCCCGCGTCGACGAGCACCTGCTCGGCTGCGACCACTGCGGCTGCGTGCTCGATCAGATCATCGCGCTGGGCAACGGCGTGCGCCACGCCTTCGCTGCCGGGCAGATTGGGGTCTTCATCACAACCGCCTTTGCCGAGCGGCTGGCCAAGCGCGGCCTGCGCCTGCGCAACTACCGCGTGGCGGCGGGCGGCAGCGTCGACTGCTCGGTCGACCCCGACGACGACCTCGTGTTGGGGCGGCTTCAGGTGCCGCTGCAAGGGGTACGCCGCCTCGATCTGCTGTCGCATTGGTCGGCCGGACCGCCCGACCAGCGCGCCGAGGACATTCCGTTCGACGCCGCGGCCGCCGAAGTGGTGGTGGTGCCACCGCTGGCCCACCTGCGGCGCATGCCGGCGCATGTGCAGCGAATCAGCCTGGTGGCGGTCGACGAGAGCGGTGAACGCGTGCTCGGCAATTACACCTTCGTTCATTGCGGCGTGGGGCCAGCGACATGATCAACGACTTCTCTCGCATCCCGCGCGAGCGCCTGCCAGCGCTGATGCGCACGATGCCCAAGGCCGAGCTGCACATCCACATCGAAGGCTCGCTCGAAGCCGAGCTGACCTTCAAGCTGGCGGCGCGCAATGGCGTGGCCTTGGCGTACCCGAGCATCGAAGCGCTGCGCGCGGCCTATGCGTTCAGCGACCTGCAGAGCTTTCTCGACATCTACTACGCCGGGGCCGGCGTGCTGCGCACCGAGGCCGATTTCTTCGACCTGGCCTGGGCCTACCTCGAACGCGCCGCGGCCGACAACGTGGTTCACGCCGAAATCTTCTTCGACCCGCAAACCCACACCGAACGCGGCGTACCGATCGAGGCCGTGATCCTCGGCCTGGCCCATGCCTGCCGCCGCGCCCACGCCGAATGGGGCCTGAGCGCGAAACTGATCCTGTGTTTCCTGCGTCACCTGAACCAGGACGAGGCCTTGCGCACGCTCGAAGCGGCGCTGCCCTGGCGCGAGCAGTTCATCGGCGTCGGTCTGGACAGCAGCGAGCGCGGCCACCCGCCGGAGAAGTTCGCGCGCGTGTTCGAGCGTGCGCGATCGCTCGGCCTGCACGCGGTGGCGCATGCCGGTGAAGAGGGGCCACCGGCCTACATCGAGAGCGCGCTCGACGTGCTGCAGGTCGAGCGCGTCGACCATGGCGTGCGCGCACTCGAGTCGGCGTCACTGACGGCGCGCCTGGCGCGCGAACGCATGCCGCTCACGGTCTGCCCGCTGTCCAACATCAAGCTGCGCGTGTTCGACAGCCTGGCCCACCACAACCTGCCCGCGTTGCTCGCCGCCGGCCTGTGCGCCACCGTCAACAGCGACGACCCGGCCTACTTCGGCGGCTACCTCAACGACAACTTCGTCCAGACCTTCGCCGCACTGCCCGCGCTCGGCGTGCGCGAGGCCTACACGCTGGCGCGCAACAGTTTCGAGGCCAGCTTTGCCAGTGCCACCGACAAGGCGCGCTGGATCGCCGCGCTCGACGCGCATTTCCAACAGGCAGCGCAGGCGGGCTGATGGCCGGCATCGCGCCCGGCTAATCCTGCAAGCTGCTGGCGGCCAAGCTGCGTATCACCCCCGTCAGCGACGTCTGGTCGGGCTTGAAACGGATGGTGCGCAAGGCCTTGCGCTGATCTCGCCGCCTACAATCCACCACCCTGCGCGCCGCGTGCCACCCGCTGCGCAGACCTCTCATCGGTGGCCATGTCGAGGACAACCATGTCAAAAAACCTCATCCGCGGGCGCCAGCTCGCGTCGATGCTTTTCTTTCTTGCGATCGCGGCGGCTGCCGAGCCGTTGAAGGTTGGCTTCGTTTACGTCACGCCGGTCGGCCAGGCCGGCTGGACCTATGAGCATGATCAGGCGCGGCAGGCGATGCAGCGCACGCTCGGCGACAACGTTAGCACGCGCTTCGTCGAAGGCGTTCCCGAAGGAGCCGACGCCGAACGGGTGATGCGCGACCTGGCAGCGCAGGGCACGCAACTGATCTTCGCCACCAGCTTCGGCTACCTCGAGCCCGCATTGCGTGCCGCAGCAGATTTGCCCGGTGTGAAGTTCGAGCATGCCGGCGGCTACAAGACGGCCACCAACCTGAACACCTACAACGCACGCTTCTACGAAGGCCGCTGGCTGGCAGGCTGGCTGGCCGGCAAGGCGAGCCAGTCGGGTGTCGCCGGTTACGTGGCGGGCTTTCCGGTGCCCGAGGTGGTGCAGGGCATCAACGCCTTCACACTCGGCATGCAGGCCGCGAATCCGAAGGCCACGGTGCGTGTGCTCTGGCTCAACACCTGGTTCGATCCGCCGAAGGAGCGCGAAGCGGCGCTGACGCTGATCAACGGCGGCGCCGATGTGCTGACCAACCACAGCGGCTCGCCGGCGGTGCCGCAGGCCGCGGAAGAGAAAGGCGTCAAGCTGATCGGCTACCAGAGTGACATGAGCGCGCATGCGCCGCGCGCGCAGCTCGCGGCCGTGACCGCCGATTGGAGCGGCTACTACACGCGCGTGGCGCTGAGCGTGATGGCCGGCACCTGGCAGGCGCGGCCGGTGTGGGGCGGCATGAAGGACGGCATGGTCAAGCTCGTGGCCGTGTCGCCCGCGTTGCCTGCGTCCGTGCGCAAGGATCTCGCTGCACGCGAAAAGCTGCTGCTGGCCGGCAAAGCCGGGCCGTTCATCGGCCGCCTGGTCGACCAAGCGGGCCAGGTGCGCAACGAGCGCGGCGCGCTCAGTGACGACGCCATCGCGCGCATGGACTGGTTCGTGATGGGGGTGTCGGGTACGCTGCCCAAGCCCTGACCGGCTCCCTCTCCCTTGGGGACTGGGGGAGGGTCGCACAGCGCCGATGTTGCAAGGCGTTGTCGCCAAAGTTTCGCTTGCCCTCACATATGGCGTTTTGTACAGTCCCACCATGCGCCCAGCCTCCGAGTCCCAATTGAGCCTCTGGGCGGACGCACCCTCAGCCGCCCCTGTCGGCTACCCCACCGAATCGGCGTACTGGCGTGGCAGCCTGGCCAGCAGGGCACGCTCGCGAGATGAGCAAAAGCGACTCGGTCAGTTCATGACCCCGGCGCCGATCGCGCGCTTCATCGCGGCGCGCATGGTTGCCGATCGCGATTGGCGCGGTCGCAGCGTGCGCCTGCTCGACCCCGCTGCTGGCAGCGGCGTGTTGGCTTCAGCACTGGTCGAGGCGGCGGTCTCGTCAGCCGCGCGCCCGGCGCGCATCCAGTTGTTGATGTGTGAACTCGACCCGGCCATGCTGCCGCTGCTCGAAACCTGCACGAGCGAACTCGAATCGCTGTGTGCGATTCACGGCGTCGAATTCGAGGGCCGGATTCAAGGCGGTGACTTCCTGCAATCTGCGTTCGCACGGTCGGGCCAACCCCACATCGATGCGGTCATTGCCAACCCACCGTACTTCAAGCTCGCGGGCGATGACGAGCGAGCACGGGCGTTTGCGCACGCGGTGCACGGTCAACCCAACATCTATGCCTTGTTCATGGCCAGTTGCGCATCGCTGCTGCGAGAAGGCGGCGCGTTTGGCTTCATCACGCCGCGCTCCTGGACCAATGGCGCGTACTTCCGGGCCTTGCGCCGTTGCCTGTTCGCGCGCATGGCGCTCGATGGCCTGCACCTGTTCGACAGCCGCGAAGCGCATTTCCAGGCCGACGCCGTCTTGCAGGAGGCCTTGATCACTTGGGCCACTGCGGGCGCGCCGCAACAGGCCGTCGCGGTTTCGTGCAGTCAAGGCGCCGCGGATCTGGCTGCCGTGAAAACCCCGCTGTGGCCGGCGTCGCAGGTGATCGACGCAGCGCCGGAGTACAACGTGTCGATCCCCGATGCGCGGATGCAGAACGGCCTGTCTCATCTGCCGCTGCGGCTGCACGATATCGGCTTGAAGGTCAGCACCGGCGCCGTGGTCGGCTTTCGTGCGGCGGCACACCTGCGGTCGCAGCCTGCGCCATCGACCGTGCCGATGTTGTGGATGCCGCATGTGCGCCCGATGCGGGTCGAGTGGCCGCGCCAGCATCGCGCCGAGCACATCGCCCGCAGTGACGCCAGTGCCTGGATGCTGTTGCCCAACCAGCCGATGGTGTTGATGCGGCGCTTCAGCCCGAAGGAAGACACGCGTCGGATCACCGCCGCACCGTATCTCGGCGACTTGCCGGGCAGCCGCATCGGCCTGGAGAACCATCTCAATGTGATCCACCCCATCACCGGCCGGCTCAGTGTCGACGCCGCGCGCGGCTTGGCTGCGTACCTCAACTCGAAGCCGGTTGACGACCATATGCGCAGCGTGCTCGGCAGCACCCAGGTCAACGCCATCGAACTGCGCAACCTGCCGGTGCCTGACGTGGCCACGCTGGAAGCGATCGGCCGCGCTGTGGTGATGGGTGGCTCGCTGGAGGATGCTGTGGTCGGCGCCTGCCGGCCAACAGGCGCCGCGCGGCCGGCCCGGCATGCTTGAGCCCGGTGCCGACCCGGCCGGCGAGCCGTTGCCGGTGCTCGTGGTGGTCGATGAAGTGCAGCGCAGGCTCGACGCGATATTCCCGGCGTCGTTTCCCGATCGCAGCCTCCTGGTCGGCCGGATGGCGGCTCATGTGGTGTTTGTGTTTCTCTATGGCGGTTTCGTCGAAGGCCGTGGTCGTTGGTTGCGCCCGAGCCTGGTGTATTTCTTCACCGCCGAGCAAGCCCGGTGCAGTGCGAACGCCCAGCGACAGGCCTGGCTGAAAACCGCGTTCAAGCCGGGCCATCGGCCGAGTGGCAAGCGCTGGTATGCCGACAACAGCCGCGAGTCGATTCGCGACGACTTGATGCGCGGCCGCCTGCTTGCGATGGGCATCATCGGACGCAAGGAAGGCGTGGCCACGACCTCGAGCGCGCCGGTGTACTTCCTGCGCACCGCGTTCGCGGCGCTGTTCGACCCGGCCCTGGTCGGTGTGGCGATGATCGACGCGGTGGCCGCATGGCGGTCGGCCCATCTCACCTCGTCGACGCTCAAACGCATGGCCTTGAAGGCCCAGGGCGCGTTGGCGCGCCAAGGCGATGTCTACATCGAGATGCCCGATGGCACGCGGATGCGCGTGTCGGCGGGCCCGTCGTCGCCGATCCTGCAGGCGATGGTCGAGGCATTCGCGCCGCGTTGGCTGCGCAAGCCAGTCGTGCTGTGGATCAGCGCCAGTGACCAGAAGGCCCAACCGCAGTTTGTGCAACGAGCGGCATCCGTCGGCCTGGTGTTCGACGCGAGCAACGAATTGCCCGACCTCATTCTTGCCGACCTGGCCGACCCGGTGCGCTTCCTGTTTTGCGAAATCGTTGCCACCGATGGCCCGGTGACGGCCGAGCGCAAGGCGGCGCTGACCGCCATCGCGCGGCGCTCCGGCATCGACTGCGAGCAACTGCATTTCGTGACCGCTTTCCAGGACCGCGAGGCCGCCGCGTTTCGCAAGACGTTCAGCAGGATCGCGCCTGACAGCGACATCGGGTTCAGCACCGGGCCTGACCTGATCCTCGAGCTTCGCAGCGCCAAGCCCAGGTCCTGAGTGCGGAGACAAACCCATGAACCGCCGCATCCTCGCCGCCCTGTCCTGCGCCTTGGCCTGCGCCCTCGCGCCATTGCCCGTTGCGTCGCAAACCAAGTCGCTGCGCTTTGCCAGCGCCTTCGACCCGCAGAGCATGGACCCGCATGCGCTGGCGCTGCTGTACCAGTCGCGGGTGGTGACGCAGGTGTACGAGGGCCTGGTCAACCGCGGCCGCGACTTCAAGCTCGAGCCGTCGTTGGCCGTGTCGTGGGAGATGCTCAACGCCACCACCTGGCGCTTCAAGCTGCGAGCCGGCGTGAGCTTCCACGACGGCACGCCGTTCAGTGCCGACGACGCGGTGTTCTCGATCGAGCGCGCGCTGGACAAGGCCTCGCAGCGCAAGAACCAACTGCTCGGCATCAGCGGCGCCAAGAAGGTCGATGCCACCACCATCGACATCGTCACCACCGCGCCCGATGCGGTGCTGCCGGACAAGCTGTTCCTGGTGGCGATGATGAGCAAGGCCTGGTGCGAGAAGAACGGCGTTGCGCGCCCGCAGGACTTCAACGCCAAGCAGGAAACCTTTGCCGTGCGCAACGCCAACGGCACCGGGCCGTTCATGCTGGCGCGCTACGAGGCCGATGTGCGCACGCTGCTCAAAGCCAACCCCGCGTGGTGGGGCAGGGGAACAGCGTTCGGCGGCGGCAACCTCGACGAGGCGAGCTACCAGGTGATCCAGTCCGATGCCACGCGGTTGGCCGCATTGGCTTCGGGCCAGGTCGACTTCGTCATCGACCCGCCGTTCCAGGATCTGCTGCGCCTCAAAGCCGACAAGTCGCTCAAGGTCAGCCAGGTCGACGACATCGGCACCCAGTATTTCGCCCTCGACCAGCACAGCGCCGAGCTGGCCGGCAGCGACGTCAAAGGCCGCAACCCGTTCAAGGATCTGCGTGTGCGCCGCGCGCTGCAACTGGCGCTGGACAGCGACCTGATCGTGCGCCAGGTGCTGCGCGGCGAAGGCAAGGTCACAGGCTCCTTCGTCTCGCCGCTGGTCGATGGCTACCTGGCCGAATTCGAGCCGCGTCCCAAGGCCGACGCTGCCGCCGCGCGGGCGCTGTTGAAGGAGGCCGGCTACGAGAACGGCTTTTCGGTGCAGATGGATTGCGTCAACGTCGGCTGGCGCGCGTCGGTGTGCCAGGCGGCGGTGGCGATGCTGGAAAAGGTCGGCATCCGCGCCCACCTCGTTACATCGCCGAGCTCGGTGTTCTTTCCCAAGCTGAGCCAGGGCACGGCCAGCCTGATCGAGTTCGGCTGGACCGCGACACCGGACCCCTGGACCACGCTGCAATCGCTGGTGCGCAGCAACGACGCCCTGGCCGCCGGGGCGTTCAATGCCGGGCGCTACAGTAACCCGAAGCTCGACGCGTTGATCGATGGCCTGCGCGTCGAGCCGAATCTGGCAAAGCGGCGGCAGATGGCCAGCGATGCGCTGCGCATCCTGAATGCCGAGCTGCCGCTGATCCCGCTCTACCGGCGCCAGCACAACTGGGTCATGAAGCCGAACGTCGATGCCGTGCACTGGCCCAATGACGTGCTCGAGCTGCGCTGGGTCAGCATCAAGTAGGGATGAAGTAGCTCAGGCAGGCGGCGCGCGGTCGGCCGGCCAGGCCGGATTGCGCAGTGCGGTCATCACATGGTCGCGCCAGGCGCCGTCGATGTAGAGGTATTCGCGCGCCAGGCCTTCGCGTTCGAAGCCCAGCCGCGACAAGAGAGCCAGGCTGCGCGTGTTTTCCGGCCGCACATTGGCCTGCACCCGGTGCAGGTGTACGCGCGGGCTGAAGGCCTCAGTCAGCGCGGCTTGCAAGGCCTCGCGCATCAGCCCGCAACCTTCGCGCTCGGCATCGATGGCGTAGCCGATCATGGCGTTGCAGAACGCGCGGCGGGCGATCTGCGTGAAGTGGATCTGGCCGATTGCAACGCCGGGTTCGTCGCTGGCGAACAGCCACCAGCCGACTCCCGTGCCGACGGTCGCCGCGGTGGCCGCCTCGGCCAGCCGCTCGCGCTGGCCGTCAACGCTGAACATCGCCTCGGGCAAGGGCGGGTTCCAGCGCGCATGTGCCTGGCGGTTGCGCAAGTAGAAGTCGGCCGCGGCCTCGGCAAAGGCCGGGTCGCTGGCACGCAGCCGCAGGCGCGGGGTGGCGATCGTGGGCAGCGGCGTCACGCCGGCATGGTGGCCAAAGCTGCCGCAAGCACCGGCGCCGATGGCCCGAAGGCATAGGCGTCCATGCCCAGTGCGCCGTAGGTGATGCTGTCGTACAGGCGCAGCGGCGCATGTTCGCGGCCACCGGCACCGGCGGCGTGGTACCAGGGCAGCAGGTGTTCGTCGCTGGGGTGCATGTCGACCGCGTGCGGCGCTTGCGCGCGGTAGTCGAACAGGGCTGGCCAATCGCGCGCCATGCTGCGGGCTTGCATCCAATGGCGGAATGCTGCGCTCTCGGCGATCTCGGGTTGTTCGGTTTTCACGTTCAGGCCGCCCGCGAACACCCGGCGCAAGTTGTGCGTGATGCTGCCGCTGCCCAGCACCAGCACGCCTTCGCGCGCCAGCGGCGCCAGCGCCTGGCCGAGCGCGAACTGCGCGGCCGGGCTTTGGCTCGGCACCCAGGCCAGCGGCAGCACGGGGATGTCGGCGGCGGGATATATGTAGCGCAGTGGCGTCCAGATGCCGTGGTCCAGGCCGCCTTGGTCGACTGACTGTGCGGCGATGCCGGCCTCGGCCAGCAAGGATTGCACGCGCAGCGCCAGGGCCGGCGCGCCGGGCGCGTCGTAGCGCAGCGTGTAGAGCTTGGGGTCGAAGCCGCCGAAGTCGTACACCGCCGCGTGGCGCTCGCCCGCCAGCAGCGCCGGCTGGCGTGCCAGGCTGTGAGCCGACAAGGCGACGATCGCGCGCGGCCGG
>JANOKY010000463.1:0-6384 GCA_031419635.1 Burkholderiales bacterium
CAAGAACGGCTTTCCCGGCGCGATCATTGGCTTGTCAGGGGGCGTCGATTCGGCACTGGTGCTGGCCCTGGCGGTCGATGCGCTCGGCGCCGACAAGGTGCGCACGGTGATGATGCCGTCGCCGTACACGGCAGACATCTCCTGGATCGACGCCCGCGAGATGGCCGCGCGGCTGGGCGTGCGCTACGACGAGATCGCCATCGCGCCGATGTTCGATGCCTTCCGCGCCAGCCTCGCCGGGCAGTTTGCCGGCCTGGCCGAGGACACCACTGAAGAGAACATCCAGGCCCGCATCCGTGGCACCTTGCTGATGGCGCTGTCGAACAAGACCGGCGCCATAGTGCTGACCACCGGCAACAAGAGCGAGATGGCCACCGGCTACTGCACGCTGTACGGCGACATGGCGGGCGGCTTCGCCGTCATCAAGGATGTGGCCAAGACGATGGTCTACCGGCTGTGCGAGTGGAAGAACCGCCAGCCGACGCGACGCGCCGACGGCACGACCGGCCCGCTGATTCCCGAGCGCATCCTGACGCGCGCGCCTTCCGCCGAACTGCGCCCGAACCAGACTGATCAGGACAGCCTGCCGCCCTACGAGGTGCTCGACGCGATCCTGGCGCTGTACATGGAAGACGACCGCAGCGTCGAGGACATCATCGCCGCCGGGTTCGAGCGCAGCACGGTCGAGCGCGTCACGCGGCTGATCAAGACCAACGAGTACAAGCGGCGCCAGGCGCCGGTGGGCATTCGCATCACGCACCGCGCCTTCGGCCGCGATTGGCGCTACCCCATCACGTCGAAGTTCCGTGCTTAAATTCAAGCACGTCCTGAATCGTTGAACCGGAGCCCGCGCCATGAAACAGATCACTGCCATCGTCAAGCCGTTCAAGCTCGAGGAGGTGCGCGAGGCGCTGGCCGATGTCGGGGTGTCGGGCCTGACCGTCACCGAAGTCAAGGGCTTCGGCCGCCAGAAGGGCCACACCGAGTTGTACCGCGGCGCCGAGTACGTGGTCGACTTCCTGCCCAAGGTGAAGATCGAGGTGGTGGTGAAAGACGGCGATGTCGAGCGCTGCATCGAGGCCATCGTCAAGGCCGCCAAGACCGGCAAGATCGGCGACGGCAAGATTTTCGTCATGCCGGTCGAGCAGGTGGTGCGCATCCGCACCGGAGAGACGGACGAAGCGGCTGTCTAGATCTGGCTGTAGTCGTCGCGCGCCGTGGCCTGGGCCGCAGCGTCGCGCACCCGGTCGAGCAAGCGGGCCGCATCGTCATCGACCAGCAGCGCGTGGTACTGCACTGTCGAGACGAAACCGCGCTCATGGCTGACGCGCATGAACGCCAGTAGCGCGTCGTAGTAGCCCTCGACATTGAGCAGGGCCACCGGCTTGTCGTGGTAGCCGAGTTGCTGCCACGACCAGACCTCATAGAGTTCTTCCAGCGTGCCGATGCCGCCGGGCAGGGCGATGAAGGCGTCGGCGCGCTCGGCCATCAACTGCTTGCGCTCGTGCATGGTCTGCACCACATGCAGCTCGGTCAGGCCGGCATGGCCGACTTCGCGGTTCATCAAGGCCTGCGGAATGACGCCAATAACGCGGCCACCGGCTGCCAGCGCCGCATCGGCCACCGCACCCATCAAGCCGACGCGGCCGCCGCCGTAGACGAGGCTGTCGCCGCGTTCGGCGATCAGGCTGCCGAGGGCACGCGCCGCCTGCGTGTACGCCGCGGCATCGCCGAAGCGCGAACCGCAGTACACCGCCACCGACAAGGCCATCGTTCAGACTCCGCCAAATCGCTGCGCCAAGGCCGCGGCCCAGATGCCGGCGCACAACAGCAGCGACAGCAGCACGGCGGCGCTGCCGAAATCCTTGGCCCGCTTGGACAGCTCATGCCAGTCGTACGACACCCGGTCGACCACCGCTTCGATGCCCGAGTTGAGCAGCTCGACGATCATCACCAGCAGCACCGAGCCGGCCAGCAGGGCCACCTGGACCCAACCCTGGCCGAGCCAGAACGATGCCGGCAACAGCACCACCGCCAGCCAGACCTCTTGGCGGAACGCGCTTTCGCCGACATAGGCCAGGCGCAGGCCGCTGGCCGAGTGGCCGGCGGCGCGAACGATGCGGTCGATGCCGGTGCGACCCTTGAACTCGTTGCTCATGGGCCGGATTGTGGCCGCGGCGCTCTCGGCCGCGACGTGATCAGGCGCGTGCCGCACAGGGCGTCGTGCCAGAACTGGCGCTCAGGTTGTACCAGCGCGAGCAAGGCATAGCCGACCACGCCCGCGGCCATCGCGCCGAAGATCTGCACTGCGCTGTGCAGGCCGGCCAGCCAGGCCAAGGCCAGGGCAGGTGCGAACCAGAGCCAGCTTGCCAGGTAGCGCAGCAAGGCGCGACCCTGGGGCACGGGCCGGCCGTCGCGGGTGACCAGACGCAGGTGCCAGGCACGCATCGCCACGGTTTGGCCGCCATGGCTCCAGAACCAGACGAAGTAGGTCGCCAGCACGATGAACAGGAAGGCCTGTAGGCCGCTCTGGCCGTGCAGCGCATGACGCTGCTGCGTCAATGAGGAGTACAGGTAGCCGGCGATCATGACCACGCCGAACAACAGCACACCTTCGTAGACGAAGGCCGCCATGCGCCGGGCCAGGCTGGGCGTGGCAGGACGATCAACGGGCTGCGCGGGCGCAGCCGTCATTGCGCCTTGGTCTTGTCGCTGTCGGTGGCCGGCGCGCGTGCCGCAGCGCCCTGCGCGCCGCGCTTGGGCAGCAAGGTTGCGCTGTCGACGAAGCCCGGCGCGGCAGCCACTTTGGGCAAGCCGGCTTGCTGGTGCAGGGGCGGCGTGGTCGGCTTGGACACCAGATTGGTGGTGGCGCCGGAGCCGCGCTGGACGACGGTCGGCCCCACCGGCTGCGCTGGAGCGGCTGCGGGCGCTCGCACGACGCTCGACTTGACGCTGGCCTCGCCGTTGCGCGGCGCGGCCACCGGGGTGGCTGGGCGAGGCCGGTCGGCGCGCTCGGCCAAGGCGCGGCGCTGGTCAGCCGGCAGCGCGCGGTAGGTCTCCCACTGCTGCTGTCGCTCCTGCGGGCTCAACTGCGGGCTTCCTGGAAGTTCAGCCGCGCCGATGCACGTTGCTGCGGCGTCAGCTTCGACCATTCGGCGATGCGCTGCTGGACGCGGCCGCGCTCATCGGCCGGCATTGCCGGGAAGCGGTTGGCCAGTTCGGCCCACTTCTGCTGCTGCCCCGGGGTGATGGTGTTCCAGTCACGCTCGAGTGGGGTCAGCACTCCGCGCTGAGCGGGGCTCAGCTTGGCCCAGGCGAGCGGGCCGGTGCCAGCCAGCGCCTGGGCCTGCACGGCACAGCTGGCAGCCAGTCCGGCGAGCAGCAATGCAGCGCACAGCCGGCGCACAAAGTGGACGGGTGTCGCAGCGCGTCCGTCGGTCACGGCCGGGCCGTCTTGAGGAACTCGACGAAGCCCTGATCGCGATAGGCCTCGGGCGGCAGGTCGTCGGCCAGGATAGCGGCATCGACCTCGGCAGCGGCCTCGATCTGCGAGCGTGTGTAGTTGTGGTCAATCAGCACCAGGCCGGCCAGCAGCACCGCCAACGGCAGCAGCGAGCCCAGGCGCAGCCACCAGGGCGTGCCTTCGGGCCCGCCGCCGAGCACGGCGGCGCCGCCGACACGGCCAATGGCAGCCGGCGCTGCGACCATGCTGCTGCGCGCCTGGCGCGCCACGGCAAGCGCCTGCTCGCGCGCGAAGCGCAAGCGAGCGTCGATGTCGGGGTGGTTGCCGAGCGACTGGTGCTCGGTCAAGGCGGCCGTCAGGCGCAGCGCAATGCGCGCCTGCGCCGCTTCGGCGCTGCGCTGGGCGAGGATGGATGTCGATGTTTGGTTCATAGCGTGACTCCCTTGGCGCGCAGAGCCTTCGCCAGTGCGTGAACCGCCCGCGAACAGTGCGTTTTTACACTGCCTTCGGAGCACCCCATGACCGACGCGGTCTCTGCAACATCCAGTTCCTCCCAGTAACGTAGCAAGAATGCTTCCCGTTGACGGGTCGGCAGTTGCTGAACCTGGGCATCGATGAGCTGCAGAGTCTGCTGGCGGCCGACCGAGTCGGCCGCGTTCTCGGTGCTGGTGCGGGCGCCCGAGGTGTCGAGCAACTCGAGCAGATCGAAGTCGCCGCCATCGTCATCAGCGCCTTCAAAGTCCGACAGGTTGACAAACAGTGCATTGCGCACCTTTTGGCGGCGAAACCAGTCCATCGTGGCGTTGGACAGGATGCGCTGGAACACCAGGGGCAGCTCCGCCGGTGGCCGATCGGCGTACTTCTCCGACAGCCGAATCATCGAATCCTGCACGATGTCCAGTGCGGCGTCGTCATTGCGCACCGTGTAGGCGGTGCGTTTGAAGGCGCGCTTCTCGACGTTCTTGAGGAAGTCTGCGAGTTCTTTGTCGGTGGCCAAGGCGGCAGGGGCGCAGCGCGCGGGGCCCCCGGCATGGGAGCGCGGCGGATTATGTCACCGCACCGCAAGGGTGCTTTGCGCCGACGAAGCGGCGCCGGGCCGATGCCATAATGCTGCTTCGCACAACGCATTTTTGGGTCTCGATTGGCCGCCCGACCTGGGCCCCAATGGTTGCCCGCGCAGGTTCCACATCCACCTCATGAGGGTGCGAGCAGGAACACCGATGGATTTTCGTTAGAGAAATTCACAAAGGTTCAACATGGATATGTCTGCCGCGGAAGTCAAGCGTGCCGCATCGGCACAGCCTTCTTCTCCCCACCTCCCGCTTCCTGAGCCCAACGGCTCGGAAATCCTGGTTCGCTGCCTGCAGGCCGAAGGGGTTAAATACCTCTGGGGTTACCCCGGCGGCGCCGTGCTCTACATCTAC
The DNA here is from genome assembly GCA_031419635.1 of Burkholderiales bacterium. Taxonomy (GTDB): domain Bacteria; phylum Pseudomonadota; class Gammaproteobacteria; order Burkholderiales; family Burkholderiaceae_C; genus CADEEN01. Next base: position 4,888 of record JANOKY010000463.1, read on the forward strand.
GACGCCCTGTACAAGCAGGACACGATCGAGCATGTGCTGGTGCGCCACGAGCAAGCGGCGGTGCATGCCGCTGACGGCTATGCGCGCGCGACCGGCGAGGTTGGCGTCGCCCTCGTCACGTCCGGCCCCGGCGTGACCAATGCCGTGACCGGTATCGCCACGGCGTACATGGATTCGATCCCGATGGTGATCATCACCGGGCAGGTGCCGACACCGGCGATCGGCCTGGATGCGTTCCAGGAATGCGACACCGTCGGCATCACGCGGCCGATCGTCAAGCACAACTTCTTGGTCAAGGACGTGCGCGACCTGGCACTGACGATGAAGAAGGCTTTTCACATCGCGCGCACCGGCCGGCCTGGACCGGTGGTGGTGGATGTGCCCAAGGACGTGTCGATGAAGACGGCGCCGTTCCACTACCCGGATCGCATCGAGATGCGCTCGTACAACCCGGTGAAGAAGGGCCATGGCGGCCAGATTCGCAAGGCGGTGCATTTGCTGTTGGCGGCCAAGCGGCCCTACATCTACACCGGCGGCGGCGTGATCCTCGGCGAGGCCTCGGCCGAATTGCGCGAGCTGGTGCACTTGCTCGGTTACCCCTGCACCAACACCCTGATGGGCCTGGGCGCGATTGCCGCCAGCGACCCGCAGTTCCTGGGCATGCTCGGCATGCACGGCACCTATGAAGCCAATATGACGATGCAGCACTGCGATGTGCTGCTGGCCGTCGGCGCGCGTTTCGACGACCGGGTGATCGGCAACCCGAAGCACTTCGCCTCGGTCGAGCGCAAGATCATCCATGTCGATATCGACCCGTCGAGCATTTCCAAGCGCGTCAAGGTCGACATCCCAATCGTCGGCGACGTCAAGGACGTGTTGCAGGAGTTGATCACGCAGATCAAGGAAGCGCGTGCCTTGCCCGACAAAGCTGCCTTGAATGTGTGGTGGGCGCAGGTCAACGAATGGCGCAAGCGCGACTGCCTGCTCTACAAGACCAGCAGCGAGGTCATCAAGCCGCAGATGGTGGTCGACAAGCTGTGGCAGCTGACCAAGGATCGCGACACCTACATCACCAGCGACGTCGGCCAGCACCAGATGTGGGCGGCGCAGTTCTACCGCTTCGCCGAGCCGCGGCGCTGGATCAATTCCGGCGGCCTGGGCACGATGGGTGTGGGCCTGCCGTACGCGATGGGCATCAAGCTCGCCAAGCCGCAATCGGACGTGTTCTGCATCACCGGCGAAGGCTCGATCCAGATGTGCATCCAGGAGCTGTCGACCTGCCAGCAGTACAAGACGCCGGTCAAGATCGTGTCGCTGAACAACCGCTATCTGGGCATGGTGCGGCAGTGGCAGGAACTGGACTACGGCGGCCGCTATTCGCACAGCTACATGGACGCGCTGCCCGACTTCGTCAAGCTGGCCGAGGCCTATGGTCACGTCGGCCTGCTGGTCGAGAAGCCGGGCGATGTCGAAGGCGCGCTGAAGGAAGCGATTCGC
>JANOKY010000464.1:0-1508 GCA_031419635.1 Burkholderiales bacterium
GTGGGCATGTGCGAGGCCGGCCCGGAGATGACGTTCCACTTCGGCCAGTTGATCGCGCACCTGTGCAAGACGCGCAACGTGCGCGCCGGCAGCGTCATCGGCTCAGGCACGGTGAGCAACCAGGACTGGACCCATGGCTACAGTTGCATTGCCGAGAAGCGCTGCATCGAAACCATCGAAGACGGCGCGCCGAAGACGCCGTTCATGCAGTACGGCGACACCATCCACATCGAGATGAAGGGCCGCGATGGCCAGTCGATCTTCGGCGCGATCGAGCAGAAGGTGGTGCCTGCGCGCGCCTAGGCGCGTCGCTCAGCGTTTCTTTGCCGCAGGCTTGGCAGCAGGCGCTTCGCCAGACCCTGGCTGCAAGGCGCTCAGCATGCCCACCAGCACGCCGCTGGCCATCGCCGCGTAGCTCTCGGCCAGAACCTGCGCCGCGCGCATGCCGGCCTCGCGGCTGCCGCGCAGCGTGTCTTGCATCTGGCTGGCGAACTGCTCGGCGGCGGTCGCCGCCGACTGCCCCGACACGGTGCCGCCGGCCTGCATCTTTTCCAGCATTTGCTGCCAAGGTGCGGTCAGGGGGCCGGCACCGGCCGCGGCTTTCTTCACCGTGCCGATGAGGGTGTCCTCGAACTTGTCGAGATCGTCCAGGGCCTTCTTCAGATGCTTCTCGCGCAAATCCGCACCGCGGTCGACGAACTGCTGCAGCGCGGCGCGGTTGGCCTGCACCGCTTTCAGCACCGCGTCGTCCATGCCCTGCACGGCCTTGTCGAGCAGACTGGCGGCGTCGATGCCGGCGATGTTCTTCGCCGCCCCCTGGCTCACCGCCTGCGTCACCGATTCGAGCGCGCCGCGGATGTTCTTCAGCGTCAGCTCGCGGCCCTGCAAGCCCGCCAGCGTGGCTTTCTCGACCGCTTCGCGCAGCTTGGCGCTGCCACGTTCGCTGGCGTTCTCGAACATCGAAATCAGTGCATCGGCATCGAAGGCGGCTTGGGGCATGGCATCGCTCCTGGCTGTGGTGGATCGCGGGATTGGTAGGCCGTGTTGGGATCGAACCAACGACCAAAGGATTATGAGTCCTCTGCTCTAACCGACTGAGCTAACGGCCCGAGCAGGCGATTCTAGGCACTGCCCGCGATCGCGCTCAGGCGTTGAGGCGTTCGAGCACCTGCCCGCCACCGAAGCTGCCCTGTTGCGGCGCATCGCCACCGCGCTGCACGCGGATCGCGCAGTACTTGAACTCGGGGATCTTGGCGAAGGGGTCGAGCGCGGCATTCGTCAGCTTGTTGATCGCCGCCTCGTAGTAGCAGAAGGGCACGAAGACCGCACCGCGCGGGGTGCCGTCGTCGGCGCGGGCGTACAGCGAGACGCTGCCGCGGCGCGAAGCGATGGTGACCACCTCGCCGGGCTGGGCACCCATCGCCGACAGGTCGAGCGGGTGGATCAGCGCCGTCGGGTCGGGCTCGAGCGCATCGAGCACCGTCGCCCTGCGCGTCATGCTGCCGGTG
>JANOKY010000465.1:0-4252 GCA_031419635.1 Burkholderiales bacterium
GGGTGCCGAGTTCCTTGGTGTCGTCGTAGTCTTTGTAGGCGCGTTGGTCCCACACTTTCACCGCGCTCTTGTTGCGCCCACCCGCCTGGCCGATGCGGATGCCCTGCGGGTTAACGCCGTAGGCGCCGAAAGGGGAGGTGCCTCCCGTGCCGATCATCTTGCTGCCGCCTTCGTGGCGCTCCTTCTGTTCCTCGAAGCGTTTTTTGAGCGTGGCCATCAGCTCGTCCCAGCCCATTTTCTCGATCGCCGCCTTGTCTTCCGGCGAGAGTTCGAGTTCCAAGGTCTTGCGCAGCCATTCGAGCGGCACTTCCTGCGTGAAATCGGCGCGCAGGGTCACGCCCTTGAAATAGGCCGAGAAGGCGCGGTCGAACTTGTCGTACAGCGCCTCGTCCTTGACCAGGGTGGTGCGGGCGAGGAAGTAGAAATCGTCGATCGAGGGCCCGATGAGCTCGGCCTGCAAGGCTTCCAGCAGGGTCAGGAACTCGCGCACCGACACCGGCAGCTTGGCCGCGCGCAGGGTGGTGAAGAAGTCGATCAGCATGGGGGCGGCGCTCCTAAGCGGTAACCCAATCTTCAATCCGCAGATCGCGCACGCGAGAAAACTCGGCCAAGTTGTGCGTCACGAGCACACAGTGGCGCTCGCGGGCTTGCGCTGCGATCCACAAATCGTTTTCACCGATCGGGGTTCCGCGGGCTTCGAGTTCGGCGCGAATTTCGCCGTAGGCTGCGGCAACGGCGGCGTCTATGGGGTCGAGCACGGCACCTTGCAGATAGTGCTCGAGCAAAACGTGGTTGGCTTCGGCATTGGCACTCTTGCGCCAACCGACATGCAACTCGCCCAACACCACAGGCGACAGCACGATCGCACCCGGCTTCAGCCGCGAGTACCGCGCACGAACCTGCGGTGGGCGGTTGCGCATCAAGTAGATCCAGATGTTGGTGTCGAGCAAATAGCGCGTCACTTCACGTCGTCCCACGAGGGCAGCGGCGCGGGTGGGGTGTCTGAAAAGTCGGCTGGAAAATCTTCGCCGATCAGCGGTAGGTGCTTGATCAACTCACCCAGATTGCGCGGTTTTTCGCGCAGCACAATCTCGTCGCCGCGGCGAAATATTTCAACCGTCTTCGACTTGAAGCGAAACTCCTTGGGCAGGCGAACCGCCTGACTGTTGCCGGACTGGAACACGGTGGTTTGGGTCATGGCCAGGCTCCGAAAGCGTGGATATACGGCAAGTATATCCGTGCGATCAAGCCCGAGGCCGCTCGAGCTGCCACGACAAGTGCGATTTCACCGCGGGCCATTCGGTCGCCGAGATGCTGTAGACCGCGGTGTCGCGCAGCGTACCGTCGGCAGCTCGCGAGTGCGCGCGCAGGATGCCGTCCAACTGCGCACCCAGGCGCTCGATCGCGCGGCGGCTCTGGGTGTTGAGGCGGTGGGTGCGGAATTCGACGGCAATGCAGGCCAGTGTCTCGAAGGCGTGGCCGAGCAGCATGCGCTTGCACTCCGTGTTCAGCGGCGTGCGCTGAACGCGCTTGGCATACCAGGTGCTGCCGATCTCGACGCGCTGGTTCGCGGCGTCGATGTTCATGTAGGTGGTCATGCCATCGATGCGGCCGGTGGCGTCGAAGACCGTGAAGGGCAGCATCGAGCCCTGCGCTTGCAGGCCGAGCCGGCGTTCGATCTCGTCGCCCATGCGCTCGGGCGGCGGCACGCTGGTGTACCAAAGCTTCCACAGTTCGCCGTCGCGCACGGCGTCGATCAGGCCGTCGTGGTGCTCGCGCGCGAGGGGCTGCAGCGACGCATGCTGGCCGCGGAGTTCGATCGGCTCGGGCCACATGCCAGGCGTCAGCGGTTGTGCCGCTGCATGAAGACGAGCTTCTCGAACAGGGTCACGTCCTGCTCGTTCTTCAACAGCGCACCCACCAGCGGCGGCACCGCGACCTTGTCGTCCTTGCTGTGCAGGGCGTCGGCGGGGATGTCTTCGGCCACCAGCAGCTTGAGCCAGTCGAGCAACTCGGAGGTCGAGGGTTTCTTCTTCAACCCGGGCAGGTTGCGCACGTCGTAGAAGTTCTTCAGTGCGGCGGCCAGCAGCTCTTTCTTCAGGCCGGGGAAGTGCACATCGACGATGGCCTGCATCGTCTGCGCGTCGGGGAACTTGATGTAGTGGAAGAAGCAGCGGCGCAGGAAGGCGTCGGGCAGGTCCTTCTCGTTGTTGCTGGTGATGAAGACGACCGGCCGGTGCCGGGCCTTGACCAGCTCGCGCGTCTCGTAGACGTAGAACTCCATGCGGTCGAGCTCGCGCAGCAGGTCGTTGGGAAATTCGATATCGGCCTTGTCGATCTCGTCAATCAGCAGCGCCACCGGCTGCTCGGCCGTGAAGGCCTGCCAGAGCACACCCTTGACGATGTAGTTGCGGATGTCGCGCACCTTCTCGGCGCCGTCGGCACCGGCCAACTGGCTGTCGCGCACGCGGCTCACCGCGTCGTATTCGTACAGGCCCTGCTGCGCCGTGGTGGTGCTCTGGATGTGCCACTGCAGCAGCGGCATGTTCAGCGCCGCGGCGACTTCCTCGGCCAGCATGGTCTTGCCGGTGCCGGGCTCGCCCTTCACCAGCAGCGGGCGCTGCAGCGTGATCGCGGCGTTGACGGCCAGCATCAGGTCGGGGGTGGCGACGTACTGGTCGGAGCCTTGGAATTTGGTCATCGGGATGGGCTGATTTCGAGCCGTACTCAGAGGTGCGGGCCAGTATAAGTGGCCCCTCTATAATCCGCGGCTGCCCTGAACGCCACTCACCTCGTCCATGAAAAAAGCGCTGCTCTGCTCGATGTTGCTGGCCCTGGCCGGCGCTGCTTCCACCGCCCAGGGGCAAGCCGCCAAGCCGGCTGCACCGGCCCCTGCGGCGATCGAGAGCAAGGTGGCGATGTGCATCGGCTGCCATGGCATCAGGGGCTACCAGGCCAGCTTCCCTGAAATCCACAAGGTGCCGATGATCTCGGGCCAGGGCGGCAAGTACATCATCGCCGCGCTCAACGCCTACAAGAAGGGCGAGCGCAAGCACCCGACGATGCGCGCCATCGCCGCCTCGCTGACCGACCAGGACATGGCCGAGATCGCGGCCTACTACGAACAGCACGGCAAGGACGCCACGCCGCTGCCCGACCAGGCCGCCGCCGCTCCGGCCGACGTGGCCGCATTGCTGACCAAGGGCGCCTGCGACTCCTGCCACGGCAAGAACTACAGCAAACCGATCGACGGCAGCTACCCCAAGCTTGCCGGCCAGCATGCCGACTACCTGTACGTGGCGCTCAAGGCCTACCAGACCGAAGGCAACCCGCAGGTCGGCCGCGGCAACGCCATCATGGTCGGGCAGGTCAAGCAGTTCAGCCACCTCGAGCTGAAGGCGATCGCCAATTACATCGCCACGCTGCCGAGCGACTTGCACACGGTGCCGCAATCCAAGTTCCGCTGAACCTGGCGCCCTGGTTTCTCAGGCACCGAGGCCGCGCAAAGCGCGGCCTTCGTCTTTGGGCTCGATGACAGGGGGCGCGGTTGGCGGCGCTGCATGGGGCGCCCGCCAGCGCCGCAGCAGCAGCGCGTTGCCGACCACGCTGACGCTCGACAGCGCCATCGCCGCGCCGGCCAGCACCGGGCTCAGCGCGCCAAACGCGGCCAGCGGAATGCCGACCACGTTGTAGACGAAGGCCCAGAACAGGTTCTGCCGGATCTTCGATGTCACCGCACGCGACAGCGCCAGCGCCTCGACCACCAGCATCGGGTCGCCGCGCATGAGCGTCAGGCCGGCGGTTTCCATCGCCACGTCGGTGCCGGTGGCCATCGCCAGGCCGACATCGGCGGCGGCCAGCGCGGGTGCATCGTTGATGCCGTCGCCGACCATCGCCACTTTGGCGCCCGGCGGCAGGCCTTCGCGCAACGAGGCGACGACCATCGCCTTGTCGCCGGGCAGCACGTCGGCGCGCACGTCGGCGATGCCCAGTTGGCGCGCGACCGCTTCGGCGGCGCCGCGGTTGTCGCCGCTGACGAGCACGGTTTTCACGCCCAGCGCATGCAGCGCCGCGATGGCCGCTGCCGCATTGACTTTGATCGAGTCACCACAGGCGAGCAGACCGAGTGGAGTCGCCGCGGTGCCGCTGCCAGCCACGGCCAGCCACGAGACGCTGTTGCCGTCGGCTTGCAGCGCCGCCGCGCGGGCCGCCAGCGCGGCAGGCAGCGCGACCCCGAGCTCATTCATCCAGC
>JANOKY010000466.1:0-4009 GCA_031419635.1 Burkholderiales bacterium
ACCGGCCACGCTTTGCGCTGGCCGGCCGCACTTGCCGCCGCGCTCTGAACCCGGACGGCAGCGTATGAACAGCATGGATATCGAGGTTCTGCGCAGCGCCCTGGCGTGGCAGGGCCGCGGCCACCGCGTGACCCTGGGCACGGTAGTGCGCACCTGGGGTTCGGCGCCGCGTCCGCCGGGCTCGCTGATGGTCATCCGCGACGACGGCCAGGTCGCGGGATCGCTCTCCGGCGGCTGCATCGAAGACGACCTGATCGAGCGCGTTCGCCGCGGCGAGATGGCGTCGCGCCTGCCGCAGGTGACGAGCTACGGCGGCTCGGCTGAAGAGGCGCAGCGCTTCGGCCTGCCCTGCGGCGGCACGGTGCAGATCGTGCTCGAGCCGCTGTCGGCGGCCTCGCGATTGCGCGAGTTGCTGGCCGCGATCGAAGGCCACCAGCGGGTCTCGCGGCGCCTGCATCTGGCCACCGGCCTGGTCACGCTCGGTGACGCACTCGAAGGCGACACGCTGCGCTTTGACGGCGCGCTGCTGACGACGGTGCACGGCCCGCGCCTGCGCCTGTTGATCATCGGCGGCGGCCAGCTCTCGCGCTACCTGGCGGCGATGGCGGTGATGCTCGACTACCGCGTCACCGTCTGCGAGCCGCGCACGGAGTACCACGAGGGCTGGCAGGTGATGGAAGGCGTGCTGCTGTCGCGCGCGATGCCCGACGACCTGGTGCTGGCGATGGCCCTGGACGCCAACAGCGCCGTCGTCGCGTTGACGCACGACCCCAAGCTCGACGACCTGGCGCTGATGGAGGCGCTGCGCACGCCGGCCTTCTACGTTGGCGCGCTCGGCTCGCGGCGCAACAACGAGGCCCGGCGCGAGCGGCTGCTGCAGTTCGAGCTCAGCCGCGACGAAAGCGCGCGCCTGCGCGGCCCGGTGGGCCTGCGCCTAGGCGGGCTGACGCCGCCCGAGATCGCGCTGGCCATCGTGGCCGAGATGACCGCGCTGCGCCGCGGCATCGACCTGGCCGCGCCGCTGGCCGACTGGAGCGGCTCGGCTACTGCCTGTGCCACGACGCGGGCCTGAGCGCTATCCTCGGCGCCGCAGGAGGCACCGACCGATGGCCAATCAACGCAAGCGCGACAAGCTCGGCAAGAGCGACTACCTCGAACAGCTCGAGCCGATGCAGCTCGAGCTGAACCAGATGGCGCGCTGGCTGCAGGCCACCGGCCAGCGCCTGCTGGTGCTCATCGAGGGCCGCGACACCGCCGGCAAAGGCGGGGTGATTTCGGCCATCGCCGATACCTTGAATCCGCGCCAGTGCCATGTCGTGGCCCTGCCCAAACCGAGCGACCGCGAGAGCACGCAGTGGTACTTCCAGCGTTACGTGCCGCACCTGCCGGCGGCCGGCGAAATCGCGTTGTTCGACCGCAGTTGGTACAACCGCGCCGGAGTCGAAAAGGTGATGGGCTTTTGCACACCAGCCCAGACCGGGGCCTTCCTGGCCCAGGCACCGCAATTCGAGCGGCTGCTGGTCGACGACGGTATCCTGCTGGTCAAGTACTGGCTCACGGTCGACCAGGCGCAGCAGGAAGAACGCTTCGCCGAGCGGCTGCAAGACCCGATGAAGCAGTGGAAGCTGACCGCGATCGACTTGCAGGCGCGCGACAAGTACGCCGACTACGGCCGCGCCCGCGACGCCATGCTGGCGGCCACGCACAGCAAGCGCGCGCCATGGACGCTGGTCGACTTCAATGACCAGCGCCGCGGCCGGCTGACGCTGATCCGGCATCTGCTCGACCAGTTGCCCGACACCCGGATCGCGCCCGAGGCGATTGCGATGGCGCCGCTCGCGGGCAAGCCGCTGAAGGAAAGTTTTCGCGGGCCGGTGAAGCCGATCAAATCGGTTTGACCCCCTCTCCCAGAGGAGAGGGGACAAGGCCTCAACGCAAGTACGGCATGTTCGGCAGCTCGTTCGGATTCGCCGTGCCCGCGGCCAGCGGGAAGTGCTGGATCAGCAGCGCATCTACCGCCGTGATCGCGGCGTTCAGGCCCTCTTCGAAGCGGCCGGCGGCAAACGGCTCGCGCATGCCGGCGACGATGGCCTGCCATTGCCCGGGCGGCACCTGACGTGCCAGGCCGCGGTCGGCGACGATTTCGATCGCGCGCTCGGCCAGCAGCAGGTAGATCAGCACGCCGTTGTTGGCCTCGGTGTCCCAGACCCGCAGCTTGCCGAACAGCATCACAGCGCGGTCGCGCGCGCTCAGGTTCTGTCGCAGGTAGGACCAGGGCAGCCCGGCCTCGACGCACAGGCGGATCTCGCCGCTGTGCGCCTGCTCGCTGGCGTGCACGCGGGCTTCGAGGCGGGCCAGCGCGTCGGCGCCCAGGGCGCGCTGCGCGTCACGCTCGTCGAGCCAGCGATGTTTGAGGATGCGTTGCAGCTTGTTCATCGCCTCTCACCAACTCCCTGACGAGCCGCCGCCGCCGAAGTCGCCACCGCCGCCCGACGAGAAGCCGCCGCCCCCGCCGCCGCCCCCACCGCCGCTCCAGCCGCCGCCGCCCAAGCCACCACCGAAACCACCGCCGCGAGCGCTGCTGCGCAGCAGGCTCGAGGCCCCGGCGAAGAGGCCGAACAGCAGGCCGATGACGCCGCCGATGGCCACGAAGATCAGGCTCCCCGTCACCAGCCAGGCCACCGCGCCGGTGGCGCCGGCGCTGGTCAGCGAGCCCAGGCCGCGGCCGAAGATGCGCCGTGTGACGCTGGCCACGATCGGCAGCGCGATGAAGGCGAAGATCAGCAGATCGGTCGGCGGCAGGTTGAAGGATGACTGCTTTGGCGCGGCCTTGCGCGTCGGCGCCGGCAAGGCTTCGCCCTTGATGCGCGCGATGAGTTGATCGACGGCGGCGTTCAGGCCGCCGGCATAGTCGTCGGCGCGAAACGCCGGGCGGATGGCGCCGTTGATGATCTGTTGCGTGGCCAGATCGGGCACCGCGCCTTCGAGCGCCTTGGCGGTTTGAATGTTCACGCGGCGGTCGTTCTTGGCGACGACGATCAGCAGGCCGTCGCCGACTTCGCGGCGGCCGATCTTCCAGGCCTCGCCGATGCGCTGGGCGTAGGCGGCGATGTCTTCGGGCTGCGTCGTCGGCACCATCAGCACGACGAGCTGCGGGCCCGAATCGGCTTCGAAGGCGGCCAGCTTGTTGCTCAGCGCTTCAACCTGCGCGGCCGTGAGGGTGCCGGTCTGGTCGATCACCCGGCCGCTCAGCGGCGGCACCGGTAGCACGTCCTGCGCGTGCAAACCGATGGCCGCCAGCAGCAGCGCGAGCAGCAGCGCGAGCTGCCGCGTGAGGCTCATGACCAGCGCCTTACTTCGATGCCGCCGGGGCCGGGGCTGGCGCCTTGTCGAAGCTGACCGGCGGCGGGGTCGAGATCTGCGCTTCGTTGGCGACCGTGAAGCTGGGCTTGACGGCATAGCTGAAGATCATTGCCGTCAGGTTGGTCGGGAACTGGCGCGCCAGCACGTTGTAGTCGGCCACCGTCTTGATGTAGCGGTTGCGCGCCACGGTGATGCGGTTCTCGGTGCCTTCCAACTGCACCCGCAGATCCTGGAAGGCGGCGTTGGCCTTCAGGTTGGGGTAGGCCTCGCTGACAGCCATCAGGCGCGACAGCGCACTGCCGATCTCGCCCTGCACCTGCTGGAATTTCTTGAACGCTTCGGGGTTGTTCAGGGTTTCCGGCGTGACCTGGATCGAGGTCGCCTTGGCGCGGGCTTCGATCACCTTGGTCAGGGTCTCCTGCTCGAAGTTGGCTTCGCCCTTGACCGTGGCCACGATGTTCGGGATCAGGTCGGCGCGGCGCTGGTACTGGTTGAGCACTTCGGACCAGGCGGCCTTGACCTGCTCGTCGAGGGTCTGGAACTGGTTGTAGCCGCAACCGGACAAGGCCAGCACAGCAGCGAGCGCGGCAAACCAGGTGGCGAAGCGTCGTGTGGCGATCATGCGGAAATCCTCCTGAACAGGGTG
>JANOKY010000467.1:0-2536 GCA_031419635.1 Burkholderiales bacterium
GCTGCAGCGCTACGCGGGCGGGCCGTCGCCGGCCATCGACGAGTTGCAGGCGCTGCTGGGCAAGCTGGCAGCGCACTTGGCGGCGGTCGACGATGCGACCAAGCGCAAGGCGCTGCCGCCGGCCAGCGATGTCACCCGGGCCCTGGCCGGGGCCGCGGAGCAGGCCCCCGAGCCGCTGCGCGGCATGCTGTCGCAACTGGCGGCGACGAGCGCGGCCCAGGTGTTCGCCGCGATGCGAGAGCCGCTGGCGCGCCAGGTCGCCAGCGAGGTCGGCGCGCCCTGCAATCGCGCCGTCGCCGGCCAATACCCGCTGGCGCGCAACGGCAGTCGGGAGATGTCGCGCGAGGAGTTCACGCGCCTGTTCGGCGCCGGGGGCCTGATCGACGGCTTTTTCCAGCACCACTTGGCGCCGCACGTCGACACCTCGACGCGGCCCTGGAGCTACCGCGGCCTGGCCCGCACCGACGCGGCCGATGCGCTGCAGCCGTTCCAGCGCGCGCAGGCGATTCGCGACGCCTACTTCCGCGACGGTGGGCGCCAACTCGGCATGCGGCTGGAGTGGCGCCTGCTCGAGATGGATGCCGGCATCGGCGAGTTCATGCTCGATGTCGACGGCCAGGTGCTGCGTTTCCGGCCTGGCGCGCAGGCGCCGCAGAGCCTGCAGTGGCCCGGCCCGGGCGCCGCGCAAAGCGGGCGGGTCCATCTACAGCTCACGCCGACGGCCGGCAGCGCCGGGCCGGGCCATGTGTTCCAGGGCCCCTGGGCCCTGTTCCGCCTGCTCGACCGCGTGCGCAGCGAGCCGGGGTCGTCGGCGGAGCGCTCACTGCTGGTGTTCGACGTCGAAGGCCGCAAGGCGCGCTTCGAACTCAGGAGCCCAGCCGCGTTGAACCCGATGGCGCGCCAGGAACTGGAGCAGTTTCAATGTCCGACACGACTCTGAACACCCTCGCTGTGCCGGGCTGGTACGGCAAGCTGCCGCACCTCGGCGACTTCGCGTCGCGCCGCCTGCCCGACAGCTTCGTGCGCCGCTGGGACCGTTGGTTGCAGCGCGGCCTGGCCAGCGCGCGCAGCCAGCTCGGTGAGCGCTGGCTCGATGCCTACTTGGTGGCGCCGATCCTGCGTTTCTGGGTTGGGCCGGGCGTGCTCGGCGAGCGCGGCTGGGCCGGGCTGATGATGCCGAGTGTCGACCGCGTCGGCCGGCACTTTCCGCTGACCATCGCGCAACCCGCAGTCCCCTTGGCGGCAGCAATGGCGGGGCAGGGCTGGTTCCGCGCGCTCGACGCCGTGGCGCGGCAGGCGCTCGACGTCGATTTCAGCGTCGACGACCTCGAGCAGGCCTTGGGCGCGGTGCCAGCGGTCGACCCGCTGGCGGTGGACGAGGCGGCCGAGCAACTGGCCGAACGCGCGCTGCGTCGGTGCAACGCTCCGGTGCCGTGCAGCCTGTGGTGGTGTGGCGACGCCGCCGACGCCGCCGAGTTCCGCTGCTTCACGGCCCTGCCACCGGCCGCGGCATTCGCGTCGCTGATGGGGGGATTGGCATGAGCCTTTCTCTGCGCTGTGTCGTGATCGTGGTGCTGGCGCTGCTGGCCCAGGCGCTGCCCGTCGTCGCCGCCGAGCGCATGCGCGGCGTCGCAGTCACCGAAGAGCGCATCGCCCTGGTGATCGGCAACGCGGCCTACCGCATCGACCCGCTCGACAACCCCGTCAACGATGCGCGCCTGTTGGCGCAATCCTTGAAGCAGTCGGGCTTCGCTGTCTCTTTGCAGGAGAACCTCGACCGCCGCGGCCTGGTCAACGCGCTGCGCGATTTCGGCAACCGCCTGGGCGAGAACACGATCGCGCTGCTGTACTACGCCGGCCACGGCCTGCAACTGCGCGACCGCAACTACCTGATCCCGGTCGACGCCGAGATCCGCAGCGAAGACGAGATCCCGATCGCCGGCGTCGACCTCGGCTTCATGCTCGGCCGCATGTCGACGGCGCGCAGCCGCATCAACATCGTGATCCTCGACGCCTGCCGCAACAACCCCTTCCTCGGCAAGGGCGGGCCGAGCGCGCTGGGCCTGGCCCAGATGGACGCCCCGGTCGGCACGCAGCTGGCGTATGCCACCGCGCCGGGCAAGCTGGCGGCCGACGGCAGTGGCGCCAACAGCCTGTATGCGACGCATCTCGCGCGCCACCTGCTCACGCCGGGGCTGCCGGTCGAGCATGTCTTTAAACGCGTTCGCGAGGGCGTGGTGCGCGACACGCGCGAACAACAGGTGCCGTGGGAGAGTTCGTCGCTGCAGGGCGAATTCGCCTTCGTGCCCGGCGTTGCCGCGCCGCGCGAGGCGGCGGCCGACACCGAGGCTGCCGGCGAGCTGGCCTTCTGGAGCAGCATCCAGGCCTCGAACCGCGCCGACGAATACCGCGCCTACCTGCGCCAGTACCCGGGCGGGCGCTTCGCCGCACTGGCGCAGATGCGCGTCGCGGCTTTCACGCCGGCGGTGGCGCCGGTCGCCCTGACCGCGGCGCCCACGTCGGCCACGGCGGCCAC
>JANOKY010000468.1:0-2569 GCA_031419635.1 Burkholderiales bacterium
CTGGGCCATGCGCATGATCGGCTGCGCCACGCGCTGGGCGAACATGTTGAAGGCCACGAACATGCCGACGGTGAGCACGTTGTCCATCACCAGGTGCGCGCCGTACCACAGCGTCACCGCGCCGATCAACTTGCCGACCAGCGCCACGCCTTCGTGCGCAAAGGTGGCCAGCGTTTGCGTGCGAAAGCTGGCCGACACGTAGCCCGCGAGCTGCTCGTCCCAGCGCCGGGAAAGTTGCGGCTCGAGCGCGCTGGCCTTGACGGTCTGGATGCCGGTGATGGCTTCGACCAGCAGCGCCTGGTTGGCCGCGCCGCGGGCGAACTTTTCGTCCAGGCGTCGGCGCAGCAGCGGCACCACCGCCAGGCTCAATCCCACGTACAGCGGCAGGCTGGCCAGCACGATCAGCGTCAGCGGCACGCTGTAGAGCAGCATCACGGCGACGAAGATCACCGAGAACAGCAGGTCGAGCACGAGCGTGAGCGCATTGCCGGTGAGGAAGCTGCGGATGTGCTCGAGCTCGCGTACACGGGCCACCGAATCGCCGACGCGCCGGGCCTGAAAGTAGGCCAGCGGCAACGCCAGCAAGTGGCGGAACAATCGCGCGCCGAGTTCGACATCGATGCGGCTGGTGGTGTGGCTGAAGACGTAGGCGCGCAGAGCGTTGAGCACGCTCTCGAACACCACCACCGCCACCAGGCCGATCACCAGCACGTCGAGTGTGGTCACTCCGCGATGCACCAGCACCTTGTCCATCACCACCTGGAAGAACAGCGGCGAGACCAGCGCGAAGAGCTGCAGGAACAGGCTGATCAGCAGCACTTCGCCGAGCAGGCCGCGGTACTTGACCAGGCTGGGGATGAACCAGGAGAAGTCGAATCGGGCCAGCTCTCCGGCCAGGCTCGCACGGCTTGTCACCAGGATCAGCTCACCGCTCCAGCCCTCGTTGAACACCTCGATCGGCTCGATCATCGGCCGGCTCGCGGGTGCAGAAGGATCCTGGATCAGCACCCGGCGGCCGTCGCACTGCGCGAGTACGACGACGCGGCCGTCGCGCATCAGTGCCAGTGCGGGCAGGGCGGCCAACGGTAACCGCTGCACGTCGGTGGCCGAGCGCTTGGCTTTCAATCCGAGGTGCTTCGCGGCGAGCAGCAAGTCGTCGGTGCCGACCACTTCGCTGTCCGCCTTGCCGAGCTGGTGGCGAAGCGCCGCGGGGTCGGCCGCAACGTGGTGCAACCGCGCGATCAGGCACAGCGCTGCCAGGCTACCTGGCGTGGCGGTTGCGCCAGCATTGGCTGTCGCCTGCGAGCGCGCGAAATCCTTCAGTACGGCTGACACGATCAGAACCCCCTCCGTGATGTGCCGCTACTCTGGCGCACCGGGCGATCGTGCCGATATCCCTCTAAAGGGGGAACTGTCAAGCTTTACAGGCTGGGTTTACCCGCGTCCGCGGTCGCTGCTCAGCGGAGTTGCAGCGCGTCGTCGCCGAAGCGCAAGCCCAGCGGCTCGATCAGCAATTGCTTGTCGCCGGCTTCGACGCGGCCGGCGATCAGCGCTTCGATACCTTGCTCGCGGGCCACCGCCTGCGTGCGCTCGGCATGCTCTTGCGCGACGAAGAGGGCGAAGCCCGCGCCCATGTTGAGCGTGCTGTAGGCCTCCTGGTCGTCCTGGCCGGCGTGGTGCTGCATGAACTTCAGCACCGGCGGTACCGCGGGCACGCTGTGGATGCGGTAGGTCTGGCGCGCCGGATGCCGCAACAGCTTGCGCCAGCCGTGGCCGGTGATGTTGGCGGCGTAGTGCGGCGTGATGCCGGCTTGCCAGAGCGCTTCGGTGACGGGCGAATACAGCGTGGTCGGTGCCAGCAGGGCGTCGCCGAAAGTCGTGCCCGCGTCATCGATCGGCGTCAGGTAGCCCTGCGCCAGTCGCTCGCTGAGCTTGCGGGCCAGGCTCAAGCCGTTGGCGTGAATGCCGCTCGAAGCCAGCAGCACGATGGCGTCGCCTGCGGCCAGCTTGTCGCCGACCGAGAGGCGAACTTTGGGATTGATGAGCCCGGTGCAGCTTGCGGCGAGATCGATGCGGCCGGCTTCGACGATGCCGGCCAGCGCCGGGGTCTCGCCGCCGCCCCAGGCCACCTTGCACACGTCACACGCGCGCTGCCAGCCGGCGACCAACGCTTGCGCACGCGCAGCGTCTGTGAACCACTCGCTGCCGCCGGCGGCCCAGTAGGCCTGTACGACGAGCGGCGTCGCGCCGACGGTGATCAAGTCGTTGACGGCCATCGCGATGGTGTCCTGCGCGATGCCCTCGTAATAGCTCTTGCCGGTGAGCCGGGCCATCTCGTCGGCGACCAGCGCCTTGCTGCCCAGGCATTCGACGATGCTGGCGATGTAGAAGGGGCCGACATCGACGACATAGGCCGACTCGCCGCGCGAGGCCTTGACTTCGCTGAAACCGTGGCTGGCCAGGTGCACCGCGGTGGCGGCCGCGGCACGCTGTGCGGTGACCTTCAGCGGGTCGATCAGGTCATAGTTGACACCGGCTTGCTCGTAGCTCAGCGGCGATGGGGGCGTGG
>JANOKY010000469.1:0-10314 GCA_031419635.1 Burkholderiales bacterium
GCTGAACGCGACATTGAAGCGCAACCAGGCGGTGGTGCGCGGCTCGACCAGAAACAGGTGGCCCGGACCAAGCATCAGGCCTTCGTTCGCACCCTGCTGGCTGAGCATGTCGCTGTCGGTCAAGTCGGGGTGGCGGGCCCAAAGGTACATGCCGGCCTTGGGTTCGTTGAAGAGCTCGAAACCCAGCTGCGAGAGTCGCTGCGCAACATGCTCGTGCGCCTCGCCGAGCCGTTCGCGCAGCGACTTGAGGTGTTTGCGCCAGCGGCCCTCGCTGAGTGCACCGAAGGCCAGCCGCTCGGTCAGGTCGGAGGAGGTCAGGCCCGAGAGCATCTTCAGCTGCGCCAGGTTGTCGAGCAGGTCGGGGCGTGCGACCAGGTAGCCGACGCGCAGGTTGGGCGAAATCGTTTTCGAGTAGCTGCCGATGTAGACGACGCGCTGGAGTTGGTCGAGGCTGGCGAGCGACGGCCGGCGTTCGGTGTCGAGGTCGACATACAGGTCGTTCTCGACCAGCGTGATGTCGTGCTGGCCCGCCAGCTGCAGCAGGCGGAACAATTGCGCCACAGGCGTCACCGAATTCGTCGGGCTCTGCAGCCGCGGCTGGGTGAAGAAGGCCTTCGGTTTGTGTTCGACCAGCAGCGCCTCGAGGGCGGGCAGGTCGTAGCCGTTCGGCGTGCGCGGCACGCCGATCACCCGCGCGCCCAGAAAGCGCAGCATGAACATCAGGTTCGGATAGCCCGGGTCGTCGACCAGCACCGTGTCGCCCGGCTTCAGCAGCTGTCGTGCCACCAGGTCGAGTGCCTGGCTGGAGCCTTGCGTCAGCAGCACTTGCTCGGGGCCTGCGGTGATCTGCTGCTCGGCGAGCGACTCGGCAATCAGCATGCGCAAGGCGATGTGGCCGTGCGGCAGGCCGTAGCCGCCGAGCTCGGCACCATCGCTCGCCAGGTGGCGCAGACTGCGGCGCAGGCCGTCCTCGAACAACCAGTCGTTCGGCAGCCAGCCGCAGCCGGGCTTGAGCGCGAGGTGGCGGGTCTCGAAGATGTGCTGCAGGTACCAGCGCGCGTCGAAGCGCGGGTCGTCGCGCAGCGGCTCGCCCGGTGCGGGCGCTTCATCGGCGCGTCGTTTGACGAAGAAGCCGGCGTTGGCTCGCGACACCAGCCAGCCCTGCGCCGTCAGCCGGTCGTAGGCCTCGACGACGGTGAACACGCTGACCGCGTGGCTCGCGGCGAACGCGCGGATCGACGGCAGCTTCGCGCCCGGCCGCAGCGTCTGCTCGGCGATCAACCGGCGCAGCCCGTCCACGATCTGGCTGACCAGCGGCGTGGAGGTATCGGGGTGCAGCGTGAGCATGGGCTATTGTCCGGCACCGGATCGGTGCTTCCATGTACAGGGTGCGAGACCAGCACAGTGCACCGGCCCGCGTGGCGTTCTGTACATGGCGTGCGACGCGTCGCATGCCTACAGTCGCGCATCCCCGACGAAGGAGCCTGCCGATGAAACGCGATGCCCACCTGAACAATGCCGCCCTGATGACCCGCCGCCACGCTGCCGTGGCCCGGGGCGTCGGCCAGGCGCACGAGATTTTCGTCGACCGCGCCGTCAACGCCGAAGTGTGGGACGTCGAAGGCCGCCGCTACATCGACTTCGCCGGCGGCATCGCGGTGATGAACACCGGCCACACCCGGCCCGAGATCGTCGACGCGGTCAAGGCGCAGGTTGATCGCTTCAGTCACACCTGCTTCCAGGTGCTGGCCTATGAGAGTTATATCGAGCTCGCCGAGCGCCTGAACGCGCTCGCACCCGGCGCGTTCGCGAAGAAGAGCCTTTTCCTGAGCACCGGCGCCGAGGCGGTCGAGAACGCGGTGAAGATCGCCCGCTCATTCACCGGCCGTGGCGGCGTGATCGCCTTCACTGGTGGCTACCACGGCCGCACGCTGATGACGCTCGGCCTCACCGGCAAGGTCGCGCCCTACAAGACCGGCTTCGGCCCGTTCCCCGGCGAGGTGTTCCACGCGCTGTTCCCGAACGCGCTGCACGGCATCGGGGTCGACGACGCGCTGCATTCGGTCGAACTGCTCTTCAAGAACGACATCGAGCCCGCGCGTGTGGCCGCGTTCATCGTCGAACCGGTGCAGGGTGAGGGCGGCTTCCATGTTGCGCCGCCCGAGTTCATCAGCGGCTTGAAAGCGCTGGCCGACCAGCACGGCATCCTGCTCATCGCCGACGAAGTGCAGACCGGCGCTGGCCGCACCGGTACCTGGTTCGCGAGCGAGCAATGGCCGGTCGCACCCGACCTGATCACGACCGCGAAGTCGATGGCCGGCGGCTTCCCGATTTCCGGCGTGGTCGGCCGCGCCGAGGTGATGGACGCGCCCGGCCCCGGCGGCCTCGGTGGCACCTACGCTGGCAGCCCGGTCGCCTGCGCTGCGGCGCTCGCCGTGCTGCGCGTGTTCGAGAGCGATTGCTTGCTCGATCGCGCCAAGGCAATCGGTACACGCCTGACCACCGGGCTGCTGGCCCTCGCTGGCGGCACACCCGCGATCGTCGACGTGCGCGGCCTGGGCGCGATGGTCGCGATCGAGCTGTGCAGGAACGGCGACGTGAAGCAACCCGACGCCGACCTCACCAAACGCATCGTCGCCGAGGCGGCCCGGCGCGGGCTGATCCTGCTGTCGTGCGGCACCTCGGCCAACGTGATCCGCATCCTCGTGCCGCTCACCGCGGCCGATGCGCTGCTGGATGAAGGCATGGCGATCCTGGCCGAGAGCCTGGCCGCCTGCACCAGCGCTGCAGACTGACATCGACCGCGCCATGGCTCAACCCGATCCCGTCGTCGCCGCGCCCGGCGCGCGGCCGCGCCAAGTGCCCGACGGCGCCGAACCGCTGGTGCGCTTCGTCGGCGTGCAGAAGACGTATGACGGTGTGCAGCTCGTCGTGCGCCAGCTCGACCTCGACATCCGCCGCGGCGAGTTCCTGACGCTGCTCGGGCCTTCGGGCTCGGGCAAGACGACGACGCTGATGATGCTGGCCGGCTTCGAGTCGCCGACGGCCGGCGAGGTGCTGCTGAACGGCAAGCCGATCACCCGCACGCCGCCGCACAAGCGCGACTTCGGCATGGTGTTCCAGAACTACGCGCTGTTTCCGCACCTCACGGTCGGCGAGAACGTGGCGTATCCGCTGACGGTGCGCAAGGTCGACAAGGCCGCGCAGGCGATGCGCGTCACCAAGGCGCTCGAGATGGTGCAGCTGCGCGGCATGACCGAGCGCTACCCGGGGCAGCTCTCGGGCGGTCAACAGCAGCGCGTCGCGCTCGCCCGCGCGCTCGTGTTCGAGCCGCAGCTCGTGCTGATGGACGAGCCGCTCGGAGCGCTCGACAAGCAGTTGCGCGAGCACATGCAGATCGAGTTGAAGGAACTGCACCGCCAGCTCGGTGTGACCTTCGTCTACGTCACGCACGACCAGAGCGAGGCGCTGACGATGTCGGACCGCGTCGCGGTCTTCAACGACGGCGCGATCCAACAGATCGATGTCGTCGACCGCATGTACGAGACACCGGCCAACCGCTTCGTCGCCGGCTTCATCGGCGACAGCACGATGCTGAACGGCACGGTGCGCGCTTCGGGTGTCGACGGCCACGGCGAGCGCTGCGGCATCGTGCTGACCGATGGCCGTGTGCTGACCGGCATCAACGTCAATGGCGCGGCGGTGGGTGCGGCGGTGCAGGCCGGCATCCGGCCCGAGCGCATCCTGCTGCATGCCCAGGCGCCTGTCGAACGCAGCAACGTGCTGCAGGCCCGCGTGACCAGCTTCATCTATTTCGGCGACCACCTGCGGTTGCTCTGCAGCGTCGGCGAAGGGCAGAGCGACTCGACCGTGAAGCTGCCGCTCGCGGCGCCGGCCGTGCCCGCGGCCGGTGACAGTGTCTGGCTCGAGTTCCCGCCGGACCTGACACGCATCTACACGTGAAACCCGCTCGCGTGGCCTGATTTTCGTTTTCCCCACCCCCTCCTTTGGAGCACGTCACACCATGAAAAAGAGTCTCTTGACCGCCGCACTCGTCGCTGGCTTCTCGCTGCCCGTGATGGCGCAGCAGATCACCGTCATCAACTTCGGCGGCGCGAACGCGAACGCGCAGAAGAAGGCCTACTACGATCCATTCGAGAAGACCGGCACCAAGGTCGTCGCGGTCGAATACAACGGCGAGCAGGCCAAGATCAAGGCCATGGTCGAGACCAAGAAGGTGACCTGGGACGTGGTCGAGGTCGAGTCGCCCGACGTGGCGCGCGGCTGCGACGAAGGCCTGTTCGAAAAGCTCGACTACTCGAAGATAGGAGAGAAGGGCGACTTCCTGCCCTCGGCCGTGACCGAATGCGGGGTCGGCATCTTCGTATGGTCGACCGTGATGGCCTACAACGGCGACAAGCTGAAAGACGGCCCGAAGACCTGGGCCGATTTCTTCGACACCAAGAAGTTCGCCGGCAAGCGCGGCATGCGCAAGGGCGCGCGCTACAACCTCGAGTTCGCGCTGATGGCCGATGGCGTGAAGCCGGCCGACGTCTACAAGGTGCTTGCGACGAAGGACGGTGCCGAGCGCGCGTTCAAGAAGCTGACCGAACTCAAGCCCAGCATCCAGTGGTGGGAAGCCGGCGCGCAGCCGCCGCAGTTCCTCGTCGCTGGTGACGTGACGATCAGCACCGTCTACAACGGCCGCATCGACGCGGCGAACCGCGAAGGCAAGAACCTCAAGATCAGCTGGACCGGTGGCATCTACGACCTCGACTACTGGGTCATCCCGAAGGGTTCGCCGAACAAGGACGCGGCACTGAAGTTCATCGCCTTCGCCAGCACGGCCGACGCGCAGGCCGAGTACGCGAAGAACATCGCCTACGGCCCGACCAACACGAAGGCGCTGGCCAAGCTCGACGCCAAGGTGCTGGGCGACTTGCCGACCTCGCCGGTCAACTCGAAGGACGCGCTGCAGTTCGACCTGAAGTTCTGGGCCGACCAGGGCGAGCAACTCGAGAAGCGCTTCGCTTCCTGGGCTGCGAAGTAACGGGACCTGCCTTGGCTGCTTTCGGCCCCGTGCGGACCTTGAGCGCCCTTTGGGTGGCGTGCACAGGTCTGAGCGCGCCGAGGACGCCGGGTGACCGGCTCCGCTCATGTCCCCCAGGCCGGGCTTCGCCCGACCTTCCTCCTTTACTTCGCTGCGCCGGTCACCCGACGTCCTCGGCCTGCAGACGACTGCGCTTTGCGGGTCCCCGAAGAACCACGGCGTCGCTCGGAGCGCTGTGGCGGGGTGTTGTGCGGAGTGAAGTAGAGGGGGAGGGCTGGGCGCAGCCCGGCCCGGAGGACATGAACGCAGCACAGCGCCCCGCCGCAGCGCGCTCGCGCCGACGCTTGCATGCAAGCCATCGATCGCGAAAGTCGGCGACGGGTCGGAATCGAATTTGCGCGGCTCCCGAGCGTTGCATACGCGGCGCCATCGAGGCTTTCACATGAGCTCTACCGTTGCCTCTTCGCTGCCCGGCATGGCCGATCCGCGTGCGCTGCGCCAGTCGCTGGCGCGCGCCGAGAAGAAACGCCAGTGGCGCGCCTTCTCGCTGACCCTGCCGCTGCTGCTGTTCCTCGCGCTGACCTTTCTTGTGCCGATCGCCGTGCTTCTCAAGCGCGCGATCGAGAACCCCGAGGTCGCGACCGCGTTGCCGCGCACCGCGGCGGCCTTGCAAGGCTGGAGCCGCGAAGGCGCGCCGCCCGCTCAGGCCTTCGCTGCATTGACCCGCGACTTGTCGAACCTGCCCGACAGCGCCGATGCCGGCTCGCTCGCGCGGCGCCTGAACAGCGAGGTGCCGGGTGCACGCTCGCTGGTGATGTCGACCTACAAGGCGCTGCCGTTGCCGCAGATCACGACGACGAGTTCGGCCGCAGACATCCAGGCCGCGTTGCTCGCGCTGGACCCGCGCTGGGGCGAGCCACCGTACTGGCAGGCGATCGCGAAGAACGGCTCGCGCTGGACGCCCGACTACCTGTTGACCGCCGTCGACCTGAAGCGTGACGCCCAAGGCGCGGTCGAGCGCGTCGAGCCCGAGCAGCGCGCCTTCGGCCGCATCCTCGTTCGAACGTTTGAGATCAGCCTGGTCGTGACGTTGTGGTGTCTGCTGCTCGCCTACCCGCTCGCCTACTGGCTGACCACGCTGATCGCGCGCCGGGCCAACGTGCTGATGATCCTGGTGCTGGTGCCGTTCTGGACCTCGATCCTGGTGCGCGTGGCCGCGTGGATCGTGCTGCTGCAATCCGAAGGTCTCGTGAACCACGCGCTGCAAGACCTGCACCTGATCACACAGCCGCTCGCGTTGCTGTTCAACCGCACCGGCGTCGTCATCGCGATGGTGCACATCCTGCTGCCGTTCATGATCCTGCCGCTGTACAGCGTGATGCAGGGCGTGCCGCCGACCTACCTGCGCGCGGCCGTCTCGCTGGGCAGTCCGCCGCTGGCGGCGTTCTTCCGCGTCTATGTGCCGCAGACCTACGCCGGCATCGGCGCGGGCGCGCTGCTGGTGTTCATCCTGAGCATCGGCTACTACGTCACCCCGGCGCTGCTCGGCGGGCCGGACGACCAGATGCTGAGCTACTACATCGCTCAGTACACCAACGTGAACGTCAACTGGGGCATGGCCTGCGCGCTGGGCGCGCTGCTGCTCGGCGCCACGCTGGTGCTGTATGCGGTCTACCGCCGCGTGACGAATTCCGAGTTGAGTCTGGGATGACCATGGAGCAGCATCATCATGACACCGCGACGAGCCCGGGCGCCGGGCCGCCCCAAGCCGGGCTCGATCCCCTTGGGGGATCGGCTGCGGTACGCCGCAGACGAGGGGTCGTCATCTTCCCAGCGTATGCGACGCCACTCGACAAGCTCGGCTGGTACGCGTTGCGCGCCGTGTGCCTGGGCGTGCTCGGCTTCCTGTTGCTGCCAATCCTCGTCATCATTCCGCTGTCGTTCAGCGACAGCTCGTTCCTCGTCTACCCGATCCCCGCGTGGTCGCTGAAGTGGTATCACAACCTGTTCTCGTCGGCCGAGTGGGGCCGCGCCGCGAAGAACAGCTTCATCGTCGCGCCGGCGGCCACGTTGATCGCCACCGTGCTCGGCACGATGGCGGCGGTGGGCCTGTCTCGCACGCAGTTCGCGTTCAAGGGCTTGCTGATGAGCGTGCTGATCGCGCCGATGGTCGTGCCCATCGTCGTCGTCGGCGTGGGCACTTACCTTTTCTTCGCCAACATCGGCCTCGGCGACACCTACACCGCACTCATCCTCGTGCATGCGGCGCTCGGCGCACCGTTCGTGCTGACGACCGTGCTCGCCACGCTGCAGGGCTTCGACCACAACCTCGTGCGCGCGAGTCTGGGCCTCGGGGCGAGCCCGCTCGAAACCTTCTTCCGCGTCACACTGCCGGTGATCGCGCCGGGTGTGATCTCGGGCGCATTGTTCGCGTTCGCAACCTCGTTCGACGAGGTCGTGGTCGCGCTGTTCCTCGCCGGCCCGGAGCAACTGACGCTGCCGCGCCAGATGTTCAACGGCATCCGCGAGAACATCTCGCCAACGATCGCCGCGGTCGCGACGCTGCTGATCGTGTTCACGACCGGTTTGCTGCTGGTGCTGGAATGGCTGCGCGGGCGGCGGCGTTGACCCTGCAGAAATGAGAATGCGGCGATGAGCACCAAGAACCAACCGCTGAGCGGCAACGCGATGCCGCGCTTCGCCGGGCTGGGTACGATGATGCGGCTGCCAGCCGCGACCTCGCCGGTCGGCCTCGACGCCGCCTTCATCGGCATCCCGCTCGACATCGGCACCTCCCACCGCCCCGGCGCCCGCTTCGGCCCGCGCCAGATCCGCGCCGAGTCGGCGCTGCTGCGGCCCTACAACATGGCCACTGGCGCCGCGCCGTTCGATGCGCTGCAGGTCGCCGACCTGGGCGACGTGCCGATCAACACGTATTCGATCGCGAAGTCGATGGATCTCATCAGGTCTTTCTACGACGACGTGCTCGCGGCGGGTTGCAAACCACTGACGATGGGCGGTGACCACACGATCGCACTGCCGATCCTGCGCGCGCTCCACAAGCGCCATGGGCCCGTCGCCCTAGTTCACGTCGACGCCCACGCCGACGTGAACGACGAGATGTTCGGTGAGCCCATCGCGCATGGCACGCCGTTTCGCCGCGCCGTCGAAGAAGGTCTGCTTCAGTGCGACAAGGTCTGGCAGATCGGCTTGCGCGGCACCGGCTACGCGGCCGACGATTTCGACTGGCCGCGCCGTCAGGGGTTCACGATCGTGCCGGCCCACGAGGTCTGGTACCAGTCGCTCGCACCGTTGATGGCGCAGGTTCGGGAGCGCATCGGATCGGTGACTCCGGTCTACATCAGCTTCGATATCGACGGTCTCGATCCCTCGTTCGCCGGCGGCACGGGGACGCCCGAGATCGGCGGCCTGAGCGTGCCGCAAGGGCTGGAGGTCATCCGTGGCTGCCGCGGGCTGAACGTGGTCGGCGGTGACTTGGTCGAGGTCTCGCCGCCGTACGACCCGTCCGGCAACACCGCGCTGCTCGGTGCGAATCTGTTGTACGAGATGCTGTGCGTGCTGCCCGGCGTGCCCGTGCGCTGAGCCGGTCAACACCTCGGCGAGGAGCCTAATTCAAGACGCGTCGGCTTGCGCGCCGCAACTCGCGGCACCACCCATGCCTGCGTGCCCAACCATTCGCTCGACAAGCAACTCTTCCTCTGGCTGTTACTCGGCCTGAATCGGCAGCAGGGAGGCGATATCGTGGCGGCTCAGGAGTTGATCTCGGCGTCCGGTGGCCTCGGCTGGCGAAGGCGGGGCCGAACTACCGGTCACTCCCGCAGCATCTGGCAGCGATGGCCGGACGCATCTTGCGTTCAACGCATGAATCGCCCGTTGTGGCTGATCATTGTCAAGTGTCTTTCAAGACAGCGGGCGCGAGTTTGGCGGTCTGTGCGGCGCCAGACGGACACGATTCGGATTCGATGGCTGAATGAGGAAACCACACTGTGTTGAGTGGAAGGAGCCTCTCATGTCCAAGCTGTCCTCGCAGGAACGAAACGCCATACCTGCGCGTCAGTTCGCATTTCCAACGCAACGCAAGGAGCCGCTGGAGAATGCGAGCCATGTCCGAAACGCGGTGGCGCGTTTCGATCAGGTCAAAGACGTGAGCGACGCCGAACGTGATGCGGCATGGCAACGCATCCAGGCCGCCGCGCGTCTGTATGGCGTGGAGTTGCACGAGGCAGGTTGGCGCGATTTGCGCGCGCTGCACCTGCGAAACGAGCCGAGATGAGTGCGATGGCGCACTGAAAGGACGTGCTCGGGCGTGCGACGAGCGGCGGCCGGCCACGGCACCGCGACGCGACGCGACGCGATTCAGGCGCTGCCCCGTACGCCCACCGTCGAACTGACATTCACCTTGGCCGCCGCCGTCCATGCCGGCACATCGTCTGCCTCGATCATGCCGCTGCCGGTTCCGACGGTCGTGCAGGCCAGCATCGACAGTGCCGAGCCCGCCAAGAGGGCCGAGGCTCGTTCCCTTTCCCCGTGTTGGCTACCGCACAGTCCATCCGACAACTCTTGCGTACGCTGACGCGGTCCGCATGGTCGATTCAATGCGGTCGAATGCATTTTTCGACAGGAGATCGTCATGACCCAAAAGAGCCAAAGTCCGGTGCCGAAGCCCGTGCCGGGGCGTCCCCCGAATCCGAACCGGCCGGACCCGCAGACGCAGCCTGTGGAACCCAGCGAGGTGCTGGGCCGTCACAAGAACACCGGGCAAAAGGATCACAAGGGCGCTCGTTGACCCACACCTCGGCTGCGCCGCGCGAAGGAAATCTGCGCAGCGCGCCTGCCCAAGTTCCTGCCAACGACGAGGGCATCTTCCGTCGCTATTCCGAATCTGACGAACTCATAGTCGACACGGAACCCGCCCTCGAAGGTCGTGAGCGTCAGCACCCTGAACGTGTCTTCGTCGGCTGAGGATAGGCGGTTCAAACGCCATTCTTGCGCCCCTTGGGCGGGCCAAACCCGGCCCAACCCGGCACTCGATGCCCTGATCGCGATCTTCAGCGTCGACAGTGGCCCACTGCGAGCCGGTGAATCCGGCCGCGATGGCCCATCAGAGAGGGCGTATACGGGTCTACCGCGACCGTCAGGCCGCTTTGCCTCGGGCCTGAAGGCCCCGGGCGCAGCCGCTCCCAGCAGCCTCGGGCGTCGGGCCGCCTGAGAGCGTGATCGGTCGTTGAGGGTCAGGCCGCCTG
>JANOKY010000470.1:0-2027 GCA_031419635.1 Burkholderiales bacterium
CTGTTCTACGACTACGGCCTGTCGATCGACGAGCGCTACACCCCAGCGTTGAAGAAACAGTACGAATGCCGCTGCGGCACCCGCGGCTGCCGCGGCACCTTGCTGGCGCCCAAGCGGTGAATACGCCTGTGCAGCCCCGAGCACATGCCGATGCCTGACGCCGTCGCGCCGCCGCCCGTGCCGCCCACCCATGCGCAGTGGCACGCCGAGGCCCTGTGGCAGCAGTTGGAGCCGTGCCTGCCCGGCATTTCGGTCGAGGTGCTGGCGCGCGCCGAGTCGACCAACACCGTGTTGCTCGAACGCGCGCGGCTGGGCGCCGGCCGCCACGACGCGCCGGTGACCACCCCGGGCGAGCTGCAGGCGCTGCATTCGCGCGGCAGCGACACCAGCGAAGGCAGCGGGACGTTCGGCCGCCGCGCCGGTGACACCCACCCGGCCCTGTTGGTGGCCGAGAACCAGACCCTCGGCCGCGGCCGCCTGGGCCGGCCCTGGCAGGCCGGTGCCGGTGCCTCGCTGACTTTCTCGCTCGGCCTGCCGCTGGCGCCGCGCGACTGGTCGGGCCTGTCGCTGGCGGTCGGGGTGACGCTGGCCGACGCGCTCGAGCCGCCCCTGGCCGCCCGCAGCCCGCGCCTGCAACTGAAGTGGCCCAACGATCTGTGGCTGGTCGATCAGCCGGCCACATCGGCCATCGGCCGCAAGCTCGGCGGCGTGCTGATCGAAACCGTCGCCGTCGGCAAGCAACGCATGGTGGTGGTCGGCGTGGGGCTGAACATTGCCCCCCTGCCGACGCTGCAGCCGCGCGAGTTGAGCAGCGGCTTTGCCTGCCTGCAGGAGCTCGACCCGGCGGCCAGCGCCCCGGCCGCCCTGCACCGCGTGGCGCTGCCGCTGATCAAGGCCCTGCTGCAATTCGAGCGCGAAGGTTTTGCCAGTTTCGCGCCGGCCTACGCGCGCCGCGACCTGCTGCGCGGCCTGCGCGTGAGCACCCAGGATCCGCTGCACGGCGACGCCGTGCTCGAAGGCAGCGTCGAAGGCGTGTCGACCAGCGGCTCGCTGCTGCTGCGCGTGGGCAGCGCGCTGCACCTGGTGTCGAGCGGCGAAGTCGGCGTGCGCATGGTCGACCCCGCGGCAAAGCCCGAGGGCGGCTGAACGGACCATGTTGCGTGCCCTGGTTGCCGTGTTACTGCTGGCCAATCTGGCCTTCTGGGCTTGGAGCGCAGGGACGCTGGAAGGCATCGGCCTGGGGCCTGCGCGCGAGCGCGATCCTGCCCGCTTGACCCAGCAGGTGCAGCCCGACGCGGTGCGTGTGCTGCCGCCCACCGCGGCCGTGGCGGCATTGAGCGCCGCCAGTGCCGCGCAGGGGTCGGGCGCCGCGCTGGCGTGCCTGGAGGCGGGCCCCTTCGCGCCGACGACGATCGACGCGGCCGAGCGCGCGCTGGCGGCCGCGGCGCTGCCCGAGGGCCTTTGGCTGCGCACGAATCACGAGCTCGCGGCGCAGTTTGCGGTGGTGCTGGGCCCGTTCGGCAACCGCGAAGCCTTGCTCAAGAAGCGCGAAGAACTGAGCCGCCTGCGCGTGCCGCTCGAGCCGCTCGACCTGCCCGGCGATGGCGCCGGCACCAGCGCCCAACCTGGCTTCGCGCTGGGCCGCTACGACAACGCCGACGCGGCCCAAGCCGCCCTGGCCGCCTTCAGCCAGCGCGGCGTGCGCACCGCCCGCGTGACCCTGCTGCGGCCGGCCAGCAGCGAGAGCCGGCTGCGCGTGGACGCGGCCACACCCGTGCAGGCTGCGCAGTTGCGCGCGCTCAGTGGCGCGGCGCTCGGCGCGGGCTTCGTGCCCTGCACGGCTGTGGCGGCGACGCGCTGACCGGCCTGGGCAGCGCCCACGCCGCCAGCGCCAGGGCCAGCAGCCAGGCCGCGCTCATCGCGCCGCCGCCGCCACCCGTGCTCGGCGGCGGCGGCGGTGGCGCGTTAGCCGGGCGATCGGGGCCCACGGCCGCGCGCAGCTCGGGCGTATTCAGGCTCACCTGCGG
>JANOKY010000471.1:0-8801 GCA_031419635.1 Burkholderiales bacterium
GCGCTGCGCAAGCGCTGGGGCGTGATGTTCCAGCATGGCGGCCTGTTCGGCGCACTGACGGTGAAGGAGAACATCGGCCTGCCGCTGCGCGAGCACACCGACCTCGATGACGCGCAGATCGACGCCATCGCCGACACCAAGTTGGCGCTGGCCGGCCTGGCGCCGGAAGTCGGCGCACAGTACCCGTCGGAGCTGAGCGGCGGCATGATGAAGCGCGCCTCGCTGGCCCGCGCGCTGGCCCTGGACCCCGAGCTGCTGTTCCTCGACGAGCCGACCGCGGGCCTGGACCCGATCAGTGCCGGTGGCGTCGATGAGCTGGTGCGCAAGCTGCGCGACCAGTTCGGCCTGACGATCGTGATGATCACCCACGACCTCGACCTGCTCTGGCAGGTGGCCGATCGGGTCGCCGTGCTCGGCCATGGCAAGGTGCAGGGCGTGGGCTCGATGGTCGAGCTGTCGCGCCTGGCGAACGCCGACATCCAGCCGTACTTCGACGGTCCGAGGGCGCGCGCCGCGCAGGGGAGCGCGTCATCGAAACCAAGGTGAACTACGCCCTCGTCGGTGCCTTCGTGCTCGCCCTGGGCGCGGCGCTGATCGCCGGCGCGCTCTGGCTCGCCGCGGGCGGCGCGTCGGCGCAGGCCTACGACCTGTACCTGGCGATCGAAGACGAGTCGGTGTCGGGGCTGAACCTGAATGCGCCGGTCAAGTACAACGGTGTGGACGTCGGCAAGGTCAAGGGCATCCACCTCGATCCGGCCAACCCCGAGCGGGTGCGACTGATCTTCGCCATCGAGCGCGGCACGCCGATCAAGGAAGACACGGTCGCGGTGTTGAAGACCCAGGGCCTGACGGGCATCGCCTATGTCGAGCTCGGCGGCGGCACGCGCGATTCGCCGCCGCTGCGCGCCGCGCCGCCCGAGCAATACCCGGTGATCCGCACCAAGCCCTCGCTGAGCGCACGACTGGAAAACGTGCTGACGAATGTGCTGGCCAAGCTCGACAGCACCTCGAGCAATATCGACGCGCTGCTCAGCGTCGAGAACCGCAAGGCCTTCAGCAGCGCGCTGGCCGACATTGCCGTTGTCTCGCGCACGCTGGCCGCGCGCAAGGACATGCTCGACGCCGGTATCGTCAGCGCCGCGCGCACCTTCGACAACGGCGCGCGCGTGACGGCCCAGCTCGGCCCGGTGATCGAGCGCATCGGCCGCAGCGCCGATGCGGTCGAGAAGCTGGGCAACGAGGCCTCGCTGGCCAGTGCCAGCGCGGGCAAGACGGTGGTCGCGGTCGGCGCCGAAGTCCAGCGCGTCAGCACCGACACGCTGCCGCAATTGCAGCAACTGCTGGGCGAGCTGAGCGTGCTGTCGGGCTCGCTGCGGCGGCTGACGCAACAGACCGAACGCAACCCGAGCAGCCTGCTGTTCGGTCGCAGCCCGGTGCCGCCGGGGCCCGGCGAAACCAACCCAGGCGCAAGCCCACCATGAACAAACCCCCACTCGTGCGTTCCTTCGCTCTGGCCATTGCCGTCGCGGCCTTGGCCCTGCTGGCGGCGTGCAGCGCACTCAAGCCCACGCCAGTCCCGCCCCCGGCGTTCTTCGCCCTCGATGGCGGGGCCGTTGGCACACCGCCTGCACCCCGTGCCGTCGCGATCGGGTCCATGGCCTCTGCACCGACCCTGCTGATCAACCCACCGCAGGCCGGCGCGGGCTTCGACAGCCAGCGCATCATCTATGTGCGCCAGGCCCACCAGCTCGAGTACTTCGCACACAGCGAATGGGTCGATACACCGGCACGCATGCTCGCGCCGCTGATCGTCTCGGCGCTCGACCGTGCCGGCACGTTTCGCGCCGTGGTCGCCACACCGACTGCCGCCACCGCTGACCTGCGCCTGGACACTGAAGTCGTGCGCCTGCAACACGAGTTCGGCGGCGCGCCCAGCCGCGTGCGCCTGACGCTGCGCGCCACGCTCACCGACAACGCCACGCGCCAGGTGCTGGCCCAGGTCGATCTGGACAACCGCGCGGATGCCGCCAGCGAAGATGCCTACGGCGGCGTGGTCGCGGCCAACCACGCCACCCGCGTGATGCTGCAGACGCTGGCGGTTTTCTGCAGCCAGGTCGCCGAACAATGGCAAGCGCGCGACAGCAACGCCGCCAAGCGCGCTGTCGGACGCCTCTGACACGCGAACGCTCGGTCGTCCGGCTGCGCGCGGCCCGGCGGCGGGCCAAGCTCGCCAGCAGCGCCAGCCGTGTCGGCTGGCCCTCACCGGAGTGCTGCATGGACAAGACCGACCCGCCCACTTCGTTTGGCGTTTTCAAGCCTGTGGGGTACACCGTCATCGCCTTTCGCTCCGAGGTCCAGGTGCAAGCCGCAGTGAGCGCCTTGCTGGCGCAGGGCTTTGCCAGCAATGCGCTGGTGCGCTACACGCCCGAGGAGATGACGGCCCAGGTCGATGCGCAGGAGAAAGTTGCCAGCCCGCTGGCGTCGCTCGGCCAGGAACTCAACCTGATCAAGGCGCACCGTGCGCTGGCGCAAAGCGGCTGCAGCTTCCTCGTCGTGCATGCGCCCGACGACGCGCAGGCCGAGCGTGTGGCCGACCTGGCGCGATCGATGAAGGCGGTGGCGGCGCAGCACTACGGCAGCTTGTTGATCGAAGAGCTGATCGAGCTGCCGCCGGGCGAGACCCAGGTCTTCGAATCGCCCGACCGCGGCCTGGACTTGGTTGAGGCCGCGGTGAAGCCGCGATGAGCGTGGTGGCGCTGGCGCAATTGTGCCCAGCCCAGGCGCGGGTGCATCACGCCCCGCAGGGGTTTTCCGATCGCTTCGCGCTGGCCTTCACCCGCGCGCTGCGCTGGCTGGCCGACACCTTCTTCGCCAAGCGCTACGGCCACCGCGCGATCGTGCTCGAGACAGTGGCTGCCGTGCCGGGCATGGTCGGCGCGACGCTGACGCACCTGCAATGCCTGCGCCGCATGGTCGATGACGAAGGCTGGATCCGCACCCTGATGGAAGAGGCCGAGAACGAGCGCATGCACTTGATGACGTTTGTGGAAATCGCCAAGCCGACTGCGTTCGAACGCCTGGTGATCCTGTTCGCGCAGTGGCTGTTCTACCTCGGCTACTTCGCGCTGTACCTGATGTCGCGCCGCACCGCGCACCGCGTGGTCGGCTACTTCGAGGAAGAAGCGGTGCTGAGCTACACGCTGTACTTGCAGGAGATCGACGCCGGCCGCGCTGACAACGTGGCCGCGCCGACGATTGCCAAGCATTACTGGCAGCTTGCCGACGACGCGACGCTGCGCGATGTGGTGCTGGTGGTGCGGGCCGACGAAGCCCACCACCGTGACGTCAACCATGCCCTGTCCAGCCAGTTGGCCGGCCTGCCGGCCGACGCGGCGCACGCCGCGCCTTACCCGCACCACGCCGACAGCACGCGGCCGGACGCGTAGCGCGCCGGCCTGCGTGCCTTGCTTCGGCTAGCGTCCGCGCCAGGGGCGGCCATCGTTGCGGTCCTGCCAGTTCGGGATGCCGTCGCCATCGCGGTCATTGCGCGCGTGGTCGTTGCGGTCGTAGCGGTTGGGGATGCCATCGCCGTCGCGGTCCCAACGCGGGTTGTAGACCGGGTCGTAGCGGTTCGGGATGCCGTCGCCGTCACGGTCCCAGCGCGTCGGTTGCTGGTACCCGCGGGCGTGGTACTGGCGCTGCGGATAGACCGGGTAGGGCTGGCTGTAGACCGGGTAGGGCTGGCTGTAGACCGGGTACGATTGGCTGTAGACAGGGTAGGGCTGCGTGTATAACGGCGCGCCGATCGTCACTGACCATTGCACGTCATTGCGGTCACGGGCCTGGGCCAGGCCGGCCGCCAGTGCGGCGGCAATGGCCAGTCCACCGACGATGATGAGTTTCCTGCTGCTCATGGTTCAACTCCTTGGTTGCTTGCGATCAGCGCCGTCAGGGGTGCGGCGCCGCCACCTGCCAACGGCCGGGTGGCGCCTGTCGTTCACCGCCAGCATGTCAAGCGCAGGTAAAGCCTGGCTTGTCACTCTCTCAGCCGGCCTTGCGGCACCCGCGGCGCTGGCTGCAAGCGTCAGAATCGGATCGACACATGTTGCCGCAGGTCCACGCCATGAGCCCCACACGCACCGAGTCCGACAGCTTCGGCCCGATCGAGGTTCCCGTCGACGCGTTGTGGGGCGCGCAGACTGCGCGCAGCCTGCGCTTTTTCGCCATCGGCGAGCAGCGCATGCCGGCGGGCCTGATCCACGCGCTGGCATGGCTGAAGTGGGCCGCGGCTGCGGTCAACGCTGATCTGCAATTGCTCGACGCGGCCAAGGCGCAAGGCATCGCGGCAGCCGCCGAGCGCGTGGCGGCGGGCGAGTTCGATGCCGAGTTCCCGCTGTCGGTGTGGCAGACCGGCTCGGGCACGCAAAGCCACATGAACGTCAACGAGGTCGTGGCCCGGCTGGCGGCGCGCGCGCTCGGCGTCGCGGTCCATCCCAACGACGACGTCAATCGCGGCCAGTCGACCAACGACGTTTTCCCGAGCGCGATCCACATCGCGCTGGCGCTGGACACGCGCCAGCGCCTGCAGCCGGCGCTGGCGGAGTTGCACGATGCATTGGTGGCAAAAGCCACGGCCTTCGCAGGCGTGGTCAAGATCGGCCGCACCCACCTGCAGGACGCCACCCCCGTGACGCTGGGCCAGGAGTTCGGCGGCTACGCAGCGCAGCTCGCCTTGTGCCAGGCCAGCATCGGCCACGCGCTCGGGGCCGTGCACACCCTGGCCATCGGCGGCACGGCGGTGGGCACCGGCCTGAACACGCACCCCGAGTTCGGCGCGCGCGTGGCCGCGTTGCTGGCGCGCCGGCTCGACCTGCCGCTGGTGCAGGCCGGCAACCTGTTTGCCGCGATGGCCGGCCACGAAGCGCTGGTCGGTTTTCACGCCAGCCTGAAGATGCTGGCGATCGCGCTGACCAAGATGGCCAATGACATCCGGCTGATGGGCAGCGGCCCGCGCGCCGGCTTGGGCGAGCTGCAGTTGCCGCACAACGAGCCGGGCAGCTCGATCATGCCGGGCAAGGTCAACCCGACCCAGGTCGAGGCGCTGACGATGGTCTGTGCCCAGGTGATGGGCCACGACGCGGCGATTGGCTTTGCCGCCAGCCAGGGCCAGTTCGAGCTCAATGTCTACCAGCCGCTGATGGCGCTGGACAGCCTGGACAGCCTGCGCCTGCTGGCCGACGCGATGCACAGCTTTGCCGTGCACTGCGTGGCCGGCATCACGGTCAATGAAGCGCGCGTCGAGCAGTTGCTGCAAGGTTCGCTGATGCTGGTTACGGCGCTGGCGCCGCACATCGGCTACGACCGCGCGGCGCAGGTGGCCAGGCAGGCCCATGCAAATGGCACGACGCTGCGCGAAGCGGCGCTGGCGCTCGGGGCGGTGAGCGCCGAGGAGTTCGACGCCTGGGTCGACCCGCGCCGCATGCTCGGGCCGCAGGGCCGCTAAACCAGCGGTCGCTGCGGCGGCCGGCCGTCGCCGTACAGATCGGCCAGGCGCGCCAGCGCCTTGGCGTCGCGCAGGTGCAGCCGGCCTTCGTCGATGCGGTGCAGGCCGCGGCGCTCGAGCTTGCGCAGGGTTTTGTTGGTGTGCACCAGCGACAGGCCCAGGCCATCGGCAATGTGTTGTTGCGTCAGCGGGAACGGTACACCGGCCGCGCCGCCATCGGCCTGCAAGGCCGCGGCGCGCTTGAACAGCAGGATCAGCAGCGTGGCGATGCGCTCTTCGGCGCTGCGCCGGCCCACCGACAACAGCGTGTCGTCGACCAGCGACTCTTCGTGCGCCGTCAGCCAGGTGATGTTGAAGCCCATCGTTGGGCTCTTGCGGTGCAGCTCCCACAGTGCGTCGCGCTGGAAGATGCAGAACTGCGCGTCGGTCAGCGTTTCGACGCCATGCGCTGCGGCGTCGCCCATCTTTTGCTGCACGCCGATGAAGTCGCCGGCCAGCAGGAAGTTGAGGATCTGGCGGCGCCCGTCGCGCAGGGTCTTGAAGCGAAAGGCCCAGCCGTCGAGCAGGGTGTACAGCGGCGAATCGGTCTGGCTTTCGTGGATCAGGGTCTGGCCGGCGGCCAGGCGCAGCTCACGCCGCTTGAGCGACTGCACCAGCGCCAACTCGTCGTCGCTGTGGGCGAGGAACAAGGGCAGTGGCCGCAGCGGGCAGGCGTGGCACGGTACGTCGGGCATGGCAGTACGCTCCTGCGGCAAGTGAAGGGGCCATTCTCACGCCATCGCGCCATGTCATTTGACACACGCGCGGTGCAAGGCTGCTTTTAGAGTGCGGCCCGCGCCATATGCGCTGCGCGATCGCATCGAGGTGCAAGGCGCCGCACGGTTGCCGATGGTTACCCCAGAGGCCGCGCGCAGGGCAAACTTTTCATCTTCCTGACGGAGGCCGCCACCATGATCCGACTCTCTCCTGCACTGCCGTTTCAATTCGAGCGCCCGTCGCGCGCCGCTGGCGCAGCCGACGTGACCCGGCCGATCACAGCCACCCAGCTCGAGCACGCGGCCGACCCGGCCCTGGACGACTGGCACGATCTGTTCTGTGCCGTCACGGATCGGCTCCGGCACGCCACCGCTGCGGCCGAGGTGCAGGAATGCGTGGCCGCGCTGGACCAACTGGGCTCGACACTGAAGGCCGAAATCGGCCGCGGCCTGCAGCAGCGCTTCGACGCCCAGGCCGCATTGGCGCATGCGCTGGACGAGCTCGTCGGCGGCGGCAAGCAGGCCTGTGCGCGCCACTTGGCCCGACAGGGCAGCATCACCTCGCTGCCCGAGCACCGCATCTTTCGCGAGCGCCTGGACCAGGCACTGTGCACTGGCGGGTCGGACCCGAACGGCATGGCAGTGCTGTACCTGGGTCTGGAAGGAATGCAGGCAGTGCGCGACAGCCATGGTCAGGCGCTGGCTGACGAACTGCTCTGGGCCGTGGGCGCGCGGCTGTCGCGGGCGCTGCGCTCTGAAGACCTGGTGAGCCATTTCGGTGGCGACGAGTTCGCCTGCCTGGTGTTCGACATGCCCGGCCGCGAACCGCTGCGCCTACTGGCCTGCAAGCTGTTCGATGCCCTGGCGGCGCCGTTCCGCATCGCTGCACGCACGATCTGCGTGCGGCCGAGCATCGGTATCGCCACCGGGGAGGGCAGCAGCACCGCGGCCGCCACCTGGCTGGGCCACGCCGACGCCGCGATGGTCCATGCCCGCAAGCTCGGGCTCGGCCACACCTTCCATGGCGACGCTGCCGACTGCCGAGCACCGCAGCTCGCCCTGCTGTAGATCGTGGCCATGGCGGCGCCGGCCGCGTCGGCGATCCCGCGCTTGTCCTACATGGATTTCAGGGCCGCCTGACAGACGCGGGCGGCGCGGCGGCGCATTGTCCGGGCAGGTTCCGCCCTTTGAGCGGACCGGCATGTCATCCACCCCATGTTGCCCGTCGCCTATGCACGCACCGTCACCGGTGGCCGCACTGCGCGCTCGCTGCGTGTTCTGGGCGTTGCTGGTTTGTGGCTGCAACGCGCTGGCGCAGGTGTCGACGCAGCGGCCTGTCGAGCGCGAGGCCGCGCCACTGGCCCGTCGCAGCGACGATTCGGCCGCACCGTCGCCCTATGAAGTGACGGCCACGCGCAGCCGCATGCTCGCGCGGCCTGCATCGCAGCCGTTTCTGGATGGGCGCGCGTCGAACGATCTGGCCGGCGTCAGCTACCGCATCTGGCGCTCACATGGTCGCGCCGATGTCGGCGTCGGCATTGGCACGCTGGGCTACCTGGTGCCAGCGGGCAATGGCCGCACAGACGGGACGCAGGCCTTGGTCGGCGCGGTGCCCGCGGTGTCGCTGGGCGTGCGCTTGCGCGTCTCGGATGAGCACGCGGTATTCGCCGATGCCTACCGCGCACGGGGCCTGGGCGCGGGCCCGGTGGGCATCGACTACGGCACCAAGGTCGGCGTCGAATGGCGGCCGGCGAAATCCACGCTCGGGCTCGAGCATGGCGCGCTCGGCATGCAACTGGAATCGGGCTACAAGCTGTCGCTCAAAGTGCGCCATGGCGGCCCGAGCTTGTACCTGCGCAGTCAGTTTTGATGGCCGCACCGCCCTGTCGAGCCCGCGCCACGAAAGTTTCCTGCTGTGTTCGCCATCGCACTGAACTGTGACCGCCATGCGCCTACGCTGGGCCCGTACCACGGTCGAGCCCTGGCGGTTTGTTCGCGGTTGCAGCGCAGCCCAGCGGCGCGCCGTGTTTTTTCACTTTCAAAGGATTCCCCATGAAGCTTTCGATCACCACCCTGACCCTGCTGGCCGCCTTCGGCCTGGGCGCTTGCGACCGGCCCACCGTGGTCAACAACCCGGTCACGCCGGTGGCCGTTCCCGGCCCGGCCGGCGCAACGGGCGCCACCGGCAACACCGGCGCCACGGGCAACACTGGCAATACCGGCTACACCGGCAGTACCGGTGCCACGGGTGACACCGGCGCCACCGGCAAGTCGGGCAGCGGCACGACCGTGATCGTGGTGCCCGCGGCCTCGGCGCCGTCGAACTGAATCCGATAACAACCCATTTGAGAGGAGCACACCATGAGCTTGGGCACCATTCTGTTGATCGTTCTGATCCTGATCCTGGTCGGGGTCTTGCCGAGCTGGGGCCACAGCAGGAGCTGGGGCTACGGGCCCAGCGGCGGCGTCGGCCTGATCGTGGTCATCGTCATCGTGCTGCTGTTGATGGGCAGACTTTGAGCCTTCGCACGCTGGTGATCGGC
>JANOKY010000472.1:0-3524 GCA_031419635.1 Burkholderiales bacterium
CAGGCCGGGCAGACCGCGCGCTCGCGGTTGTCGTCGGGCGGGATGAGGTAGGCCACCGCCGTGCCGCAGGCGCGGCAATGTTTGATCCTGGCGCGCTCGGTCAACAGCATGGGGCCGCAGTTTAGCGGTGGCATCATCGGGCGACGACCCACAAGGAGACCGCTCGATGCACACCGTGATTCCAGTGCCCGCCCCGCCCACCGTCCCCGTGGCCGGCGGCGGTGTGTTCCCGGTGCGCCGCATCTACTGCGTCGGCCGCAACTACGTCGAACACGCGCAGGAGATGGGCTTCAGCGGCCGCGAGCCGCCGTTCTTCTTCATGAAGCCGGGCGACGCGGTGGTGCCGGTGGCCGAGGGCGAAACCGGCGTCATCGACTACCCGTCGCTGACGAAGAATTTCCACCACGAGATCGAGCTGGTGGTGGCCATCGGCCAGGGCGGGCGCAACATCGCAGCGGCCGATGCCTTCAAGCACATCTACGGCTACGCCGTCGGCCTGGACATGACGCGGCGCGACTTGCAGGGTGAGGCCAAGAAGCTCGGCCGGCCCTGGTGCATCGGCAAGGGCTTCGATCAATCGGCGCCGATCGCGCCGATCCACCCGGCCAGCGCCACCGGCGAGTTGAGCCGCGGCGCGATCACGCTGGCGGTCAATGGCACGCAGCGCCAGTCGGGCGATTTGAGCCAGCTCATCTGGAACGTGGCCGAGACGATCGAACATCTGAGCGCCGCGTGGGCGCTGGCGCCGGGCGACCTGATCTTCACCGGCACACCCGCCGGTGTGGCTGCGGTGGTGGCCGGCGACGTGATGGAAGGCGCCATCGCGGGCCTGGGCACGCTGCGGGTGGCGGTGCGTTGAATCAACGAGGACAAGGCGATGCAGCTCTACAACTACTTCCGTTCCTCGGCCTCGTTCCGCGTGCGCATCGCGCTGGCGCTGAAGGGCCTGGCTTACGACTACATGCCGGTGCACCTGACCAAGAACGAGCAGTTCCAGGAATCGTATGCCGCCGTCTCGGCGTCGCGCCTGGTGCCGTTGCTGAAAGACGGCGACGCGGTGCTGACGCAGTCGCTGGCGATCATCGAGTACCTCGACGAGACCCACCCGATGCCGCCGCTGCTGCCGGCCGATGCGTTGGGCCGCGCGCGGGTGCGCGCGCTGGCCTACGACATCGCCTGCGAAATCCACCCGCTGAACAACCTGCGCGTGCTGCGCTACCTGGTGCATGACCTGAAGCTGAGCGAAGACGACAAGAACCGCTGGTACCGGCATTGGGTCGAGACCGGGCTGGAGGCCGTCGAGCGCCAACTGAGCGATGCGCGAACTGGCCTGTACTGCCATGGCGATGCGCCGACACTGGCCGATATCACCCTGGTGCCGCAGATCTTCAACGCCCAGCGCCTGAATTGCCGGCTCGAGCATGTGCCCACCGTGATGCGCGTGTTCGAAGCCTGCATGAAGCTCGATGCCTTCGAGCAAACGCGGCCCGAGAAATGTCCGGATGCCGCGTGAGCTGGCACTGAGCGCAGTGATCACGCCCGACTGGCGTGTCGACGAGCGTGTCGGCGCCTTGATGAGCACTCGCGTCGGCGGCGTCAGTGCCGCGCCGTTCGACAGCTTCAACCTCGGCCGCTCCGCTGGCGACGAGCGCGGTACCGTCGACGAGAACCGGCGCCGCTTCGCAGCATCACTCGACGGCGCGCGGCCGGTGTGGATGTCGCAGGTGCACGGTATGCGTGTGCTGCGCCTGCATGTCGATGCTGGCCCTGCGTCGCTGTCACTCGAAGCCGATGCCGCCATCACCACCGAGCCGGGCATTGCCTGCACCGTGATGGTTGCGGATTGCCTGCCGGTGTTGTTCGCCGCACCCGAGGGCCGCGGCGTCGGCGCGGCGCATGCCGGCTGGCGTGGCTTGGCAGGTGGTGTGCTCGAAGCCAGCGTGGCGGCGCTGTGCGAGGCCGCGGGCTGTGCGGCGCATGAACTTCAGGCCTGGCTCGGCCCCTGCATCGGCCCACGGCAATTCGAGGTTGGCGCCGATGTGGTCGAAGC
Source organism: Burkholderiales bacterium (assembly GCA_031419635.1). Classification (GTDB taxonomy): domain Bacteria; phylum Pseudomonadota; class Gammaproteobacteria; order Burkholderiales; family Burkholderiaceae_C; genus CADEEN01. The sequence continues at coordinate 2,051 of JANOKY010000472.1, forward strand.
CTTTGGTGGCGGTTCGCGCTTCGTCGCACGACCACGGCCCGATGGCGCGATGCGCTGGCTGGCCGACCTGCCGGGTCTGGCGCGCGAGCGCCTGCACGCAGTTGGTTTGACGCAGATCAGTGGCGGCACCTGGTGCACCGTCGAAGGCGCGTCAAAGTTCTTCTCGTTTCGGCGCGACGGCGTCACCGGCCGCATGGCCGCCGCCGTCTGGTTGCGCGGCTGAGGCTTCGCGCGCCCGCAGTGCCTTGCGGCGCGCCGGTGTGGCCAGCAGGTAGAGCACCAACGCCAGCGGCAGCACGCCGTAGAACACGAAGGTGATCAGCGCGCCGAGCAGGCTGCCGGTGGGCGCCAGGGCCTCGGCCAGCGTCATCATCAGTACGACATACATCCAGGCGATGGCAACGAGGTAGAGCACGATTGCGTCATCCTGCGTGTTTCAACGAACGAAAGCGATTGTCATAATGCGGTAAGCCGCGTGGTCTACAACAGCGTACAACGTGGCATTGTTCACGACCACCGCGAAGACCAGGAGACAGACCGCCCATGAGCACACCCACCACAGGCGTCGCGCCCGACGCGCATGCCGCCGCCTTCGGTCACGCCGTGGGCGAAATCTGGAAGACGATGCAGGGCCTGTCGCTGCCGTTGCCGGCGCTGAGCTCGCTGCAGGCCGACTACCTGAAGGAAGCCACCGACCTGTGGAACGGCGTGGTCCAGCAGGGCCATGAAAAAACCAAGGGCGCGCCGCTGGCCGACCGCCGCTTCGCCGCCAACGATTGGGCCAGCAACCCCGCGTCGGCCTACACCGCCCAGACCTACCTGCTCAATGCGCGCACGCTGCTGAAGATGGCCGACGCGGTGCAAGGCGATGCCAAGACCAAGGCTCGCATCCGCTTCGCGGTGCAGCAGTGGATCGACGCCGCCAGCCCGAGCAACTACCTGGCCCTCAACCCCGAAGCCCAGCGCAAGGCTTTGGAAAGCAAGGGCGAAAGCATCGCGCTGGGCATGCAGCACCTGTGGCAAGACGTGCAGCAAGGCCATGTCTCGCAAACCGACGAGAGCGTGTTCGAAGTCGGCCGCAACGTGGCCACCAGCGAGGGCGCCGTGGTGTTCGAGAACGAGCTGTTCCAGTTGCTCGAATACAAGCCGCTCACCGCCAAGGTGCACGAGCGGCCGATGCTGTTCGTCCCGCCCTGCATCAACAAGTTCTACATCCTCGACCTGCAGCCCGACAACTCGCTGATCCGCTACACCGTGGCGCAGGGCCACCGCACCTTCGTCGTCAGTTGGCGCAACCCCGATGCGGAGGTAGCCGCCCAGGCCTGGGACGACTATATCGAAGACGCCGCGATCCGCGCCATCCGCGAAGTGCAGGCGATCAGCGGGCAGGCCACGATCGACATGCTCGGCTTTTGCGTCGGCGGCACGATGCTGTCGACGGCGCTGGCGGTGCTCGCCGCGCGCGGTGAACAGC
>JANOKY010000473.1:0-2805 GCA_031419635.1 Burkholderiales bacterium
GGACGAGGCCCTGTTCGACAAGTTTGACCGCGCCTTCTCGGCCTACTTCAAGGGCATGGCCCTGCGCACCGATTTCACACAGGACGTGCCGCTGGAATGGCTGCGCAAGACCTTGGAACTCGAACTTTCGCCGGAGGAAAAGGCGGCGATCGAGAAGATGGGCTGGGACGAATTGATGGAGACCTTGAAGAAGCGCTTCGAGGAACAGAAAGAGCGCCACGAGGGCGGCAGCAAGATGATCGGCACGGGAGGCACGTCGCCCTTCGGTGCTTATGGCTACAACCCGCAGGGCATCCGCATCGGCCAGGCCGGCGGTCGCAACAAGAGCGCGGTGAAGGTGTGGGACCAGCGCGCCTACAAGGATTACGACGACAGCAAAGAGCTGGGCACGCGCAACATCAAGGTCGCGCTGCGCCGGCTGCGCCGTTTTGCCCGCGAAGGCAGCGAACTTGAGCTGGACCTGGACGACACCATCCACGCCACCGCCGCCAATGCCGGCTTCCTGGACATCAAGATGATCCCCGAGCGGCACAACAAGGTGAAAGTGCTGTTGCTGATGGACGTGGGCGGCACGATGGACGAACACATCCACCGCGTCGAGGAAATGTTCTCCGCCGCCAAGAGCGAGTTCAAGCACCTCGAGTTCTATTACTTCCACAATTGCGTCTATGACTTCATGTGGAAGAACAACCGGCGGCGCTTCAGCGAAAAGTTCGCCACCTGGGACCTGATCCGCAAGTACAACCGCGACTACAAGCTGATCTTCGTCGGCGACGCCACGATGAGCCCTTACGAAATCCTGCAACCTGGTGGCAGCGTCGAGTACAACAATGAAGAACCCGGCGCCGAGTGGTTGCAGCGCCTGACCAACGCCTTCCCCAAACACGCCTGGATCAACCCCGAACCGCAGGGCGTATGGCAGTACCGGCAAAGCATCTCGATCGTGGGTCAGTTGATGAACCAGCGCATGTACCCAATGACTTTGGCCGGCCTCGAAGGAGCGATGCGGCTGCTGAGCAAATGAGCGTGTTTCGCGCGCTGGCCGGTGCCGCCGTGGCGCTGGCGCTTGGCGGTTGCGCCGCATTGCGGCCCGCGACCGAGAGCGAGCCGACTCCTGCGCCGCCGCAAGTGCTGGTGACGATCGACGCAGCCAGCGAACAGCAGCGCCTGCTCGATAACTACCTCGACATCGCTCGCCTGGCCGTCGTCGCACCGGGCGAGGCACTGTCGGAAGCTGAGCTGCGCCGCCTCGAAGCCGCCACCCCCGCGCAGGCCCGCGCCCTGCTCGCCACCCAGGGCTACATGGACGCCGACGTGCGCGTGCAGCGACTGGCCAGCGCGGCGGGCGAGGTGCCGCGCGTGCGCATCGAGGTCAGGCCCGGCGCACGCAGCCGCATCGAGCAGGCCGACCTGGACCTGCAAGGCCCCTTGGCCGACGCCGCCGCGCGCGGTGATGCGCACGCGCACGAAACACTCGCCGCCTGGCGCGCGGCCTGGCGCCTGCCCGTCGGCAGTGCCTTCACCGACAGCGCCTGGCGCGAGGCCAAGAACGCCGCGCTGACCAAGCTGCGCGCCGACGGCTATGCCAGCGCCACCTGGAACGCCACCAGCGCCGATGTCGACGCCGACCGCGCCAGCGTGCGCCTGGCGCTGACGGCCGATTCGGGGCCGCTGTTTCGCACCGGCGCTTTGCTGATCGAAGGCCTGGAGCGCCAGGATGAACGCAGCGTGCGCAACCTGGCCGGCTTCGAGCCCGGCACCCCGGCCACCGAAGCGCTGCTGCTCGACTACCAGGAGCGGCTGCAACGCGCGAGCCTGTTCGAGCGCGTCTCGGTCACGCTGGCCAGTGATCCGGCCAGCGCCGATGCCGCCAGCGTCACCGTGCGTCTGGGCGAGCTGCCCTTGCAGCAGGCCACCACCGGCATCGGCATCAGCGCCAACAACGGCCCACGGGTTTCGCTCGAACATGTGCACCGGCGCGCCTTCGGCGCCCGCGCCACCCTGCGCAACAAGCTCGAGCTCGGCCGCCTGCGCCAGGCCTGGGAAGGTGAGTTGTCGTCGCACACGTTGCCGGGCCTGTACCGCAACCTGGTCGGCGGCGCGGCCGAGCGGCTCGCGTCCGACACCGACCGCATCACCTCGCTGCGTTTTCGCCTCGGCCGCGCCTACGACAGCCAGCGCATCGACCGGCTCGGTTTCGTCGAGGTCGAGCGCGCGCTGGTGCGGCCCTTCGCCACCCCCTTGCAGCCGGTGCCGGTCGACACCGACACCACTGCCGCCACACTCAACTTCCACGGCACCTGGCGCGATGTCGACAGCATCGTGCTGCCCACGCTGGGCCAGAGCCTGGCACTGCAAACCGGCGTCGGCAGCGTGCACAGCAACGGCGGCACAGTCGGCAACAGCGGCAGCGGCAGCTTCGCGCGGGCCTACGGCCGGCTGCAAGTCTGGCGCCCGTTGGGTGGCGACTGGTATGGCCAGGCCCGGCTCGAGCTCGGCCAGGATTTCGCACCGAGCCAGGTCAACGTGCCCGAGACCCAGCGCTTCCGCGCCGGCGGCGACGACTCGGTGCGCGGCTACGCCTACCGCTCGCTGACGCCGCAGGTGGGCGGTGTGGACGTCGGCGGCCGTGTGCTGGCCACCGGCAGCCTCGAAGTCGCGCACCCGATCAGCGCCAAGCTGCCCAACGTCTGGTGGGCCGCCTTCATCGACGCCGGCCGTGCCGCCGAGCGTTGGCAGGACTGGAATGCCGCCTGGGGCGCGGGCGTGGGCCTGCGCTGGCGCAGCCCCGTCGGGCCGCTGCGG
>JANOKY010000474.1:0-2516 GCA_031419635.1 Burkholderiales bacterium
TCGCGAAGGCTACGAACTCGCGGTCTCGAAGCCGCGCGTCGTGTTCCATGAAGTGGGCGGCGAACGCCACGAACCGATCGAGCAGGTCACCGCCGACGTGGAAGACCAGCACCAGGGCGCGGTGATGCAGGCGCTCGGCGAACGCCGTGCCGAACTCGTCAACATGGAACCGGACGGCATGGGCCGCGTGCGCCTGGAATACAAGATCCCGGCGCGGGGCCTGATCGGCTTCTCGAACGAGTTTTTGAACCTGACACGCGGCACCGGCCTGATCAGCAACATCTTCGACAGCTACGAGCCCTACAAGGGCGAGATCGAAGGCCGCAAGCAGGGCGTATTGATCAGCCAGGACGACGGCGAAGCGGTGACCTATTCGCTCGGCAAGCTCGACGACCGCGGCCGCATGTTCGTGAAGGCCGGCGACCCTTTGTACGAAGGCATGATCATCGGCATTCACGCGCGTGACAACGACCTCGTGGTCAACGCGGTGCGGGGCAAGCAGCTGACGAACTTCCGCGTCTCGGGCAAGGAAGACGCGATCAAGATCACGCCGCCGATCATCCTGACGCTCGAATACGCGGTCGAGTTCATCGCCGACGACGAGCTGGTCGAGATCACGCCGAAGTCGATCCGCATTCGCAAACGCTACCTGAAAGAGCACGACCGCAAGAAGGCCTCGCGCGTCGGCGCTTGAGCGTCATGTGAGACGAGGTTGTGGCGCGGCGCGATGCCGTGCGGTGCGGTTCGGGAGCCGGCCGCCAACGTCGATCGCAGCGGCAGTGTGGCCTTCAGTCGAGCAGGATGAGGTGGCCGCTGTCCTCGGCGCTTTCCAGCGCCTGCACCGGCAGGGCCGCACAATTCTGCCCGCTCGCTCCCCAGACAATGTCAACCCACAGGCCGTCTCCTTGCTCGAAGAGGCAGGGCCCGAGCGGAATCTTCAGTTTCCTGCCGCTGCTCGCCACGTATCTCACCGGCCCGGTGATGCGTGAAGTCTCTTCCGAGCGTAGACGCAAGTGAGTAAAAACACTTATTTGGATATGCGGCTGTGCGCATATGCTAACAGCATGGTTTGAATCGATTTCCGCGGAGGGGATGCAGATGGACGAGATGGAAGAAGTGTTCGAGTCGGTGGCCCGCTATTTTTCGATCCTGGCCGAGCCAGCCCGCCTGCGGATTCTTCATTCGATCTGCCAGCAGGAGAGGTCGGTCGGCCAGATCGTCGAGGAAACCGGCATGACGCAGACGAATGTCTCGCGGCATCTGAACATGATGTACCAGTCCGGCGCGTTGAGGCGGCGCCGCGAAGGTTCGATGGCGTTCTATTCGGTGTTGGACAGCACCCTGACCGATGTGTGCCGCAGCGTCTGCGTTCGGGTCTCGGGCGAGCTTGATGCGAACAAGCCCCTGAAGCGCGGGTTCAAAGCGCTCATCGAAGAGTTGAGCTGAAGTCGGCCGAGCTGGCCCGAGCCAACGAACCCTCACGGAGACAGTGCATGTCGAGCGGCAAGCCACAAATGTCAGGACGAATTCTGAAGGCGCCGGAAGGCCAATTGCCGTCGTCCCTTCTCGAAGCGGCCCGCAAGGCGCGACGCAGCTTCATGGGCAAGGCGCTGGCGATGGGCGCGGGCGTCTCGGGCGGGGTGGCGGCGTCGGCTGCATCCAGTGACGGAGTCGGGGTCGGGATCGGTGAAGGCGACCCGGCGATCCTGAAGTTGCCCGCGCACTCCACGGGGCTTGGCCAGGCGGTGGCCGCCACCGGCTACGGCAGTCCGTCGAAGTGGGAGAAGAACATCCAGCGCCGCCCCAGCCCCGGGCTGACGCAGGTGCCGCAGGCCTCGGTCTCGTTCTGCCCGCTGCAGTCGCTGTTCGGCATCATCACGCCGAGCGGCCTTCATTTCGAGCGGCACCACCAGGGCTGGTGGGACATCGACCCGTCGCAGCACCGGCTGATGCTCAACGGCCTGGTGCGCGAACCGCGCGTCTTCACGATGGACGACCTGATGCGGCTGCCCTCGGTGTCGCGCATCCACTTCATTGAATGCGGTGCCAACAGCGCGATGGAATGGGGCAATTCGGCAGTGCCCAGCGTTCAGTACACGCACGGGATGATCTCGTGCGCCGAGTTCAGCGGCGTCAAGTTGTCGACCTTGCTGGACATCTGCGGCGCCGACACCCAAGCCGGCAGGTACCTGCTGGCCGAGGGCGCCGACGGGTCGTCGATGACTCGCACCATCCCGATGGCCAATGCGCTCGACGACGTCATCGTCGCGTGGGGTATGAACGGCGAGATGCTGCGGCCCGAGAACGGCTACCCGCTGCGCCTGGTCGTGCCCGGCGTGCAGGGTGTGAGCTGGGTCAAGTACCTGCGGCGCATCAAGGTCGGCGACCAGCCCTTCTTTACGAAAGACGAAGAGCTTCACTACATCGACCTGATGCCCGACGGCATGTACCGGCAGTTCACGTCGGTGCAGGAGTGCAAGTCGGTGATCACCACGCCGTCGGGTTCGCAGACCTTG
>JANOKY010000475.1:0-1761 GCA_031419635.1 Burkholderiales bacterium
GTACGCATACATCAGCCCAGCCACGCTGCCGGTGACGATGGTCCCCAGCGGTGCGCCCGGCCACAGCGCCTGCACAGCAGCCACCGGCAGCAGAATGCCGATGGCGATCACCGCGCCCGGCACCGCGTAGCCCAGCGACACCGTGCGCACCGCCCCGCCCAGCAGACGGGTGGGCCAGCCGCGGTCGGCGCGCGAAGCGGCCACGCGCAGCGCGAAGGCCAGCGCCAGCGCCAGGGCAGCGGCCAGCAGGGCCGCAGCGGCGGCCAGCTCGAAGCTGGTCAGGCACCACTGCGCAAATCGCGCCAGCGGCAGGCCGAAGTCGCCGTGGCGAGCCTCTTGCCATACCAGCCGTGCCAACAGCGCCAGCGGCAGCGCGAAGCCGAACGCCACCGGCAGCGCACACAGGGCCCAGGCCAGCAGCGCCAGCCGGCCGTGCAGGACGACAGCCCGCCCCTCGTTGCTGCTGGCCGGGTTGCCGCCGCAGCTGGCGGCAAAGCGCAGGTGGCGGCGCGCCCGCCGTTCGGCCCACAGCAGACCGGCCACCAACAGCAGCAGCAGCGAGGCCAGTTGCGCCGCGGCGATGCGGTCGTTCATCACCAGCCAGGCCTTGTAGATACCGGTGGAAAACGTGGCCAGGCCGAAGTAGGCGCCGACGCCGTAGTCGGCCAGCGTTTCCATCAGGGCCAGCGCCACGCCGGCCGCCAGCGCCGGCCGCGACAGCGGCAAGGCCACCGCGCCGATGCGCCGCCACAGGCCGGCACCCAAGAGGCGCGCCGCTTCCATCATCTGCACCCCGCGTTCGGCCAGCGCGGTGCGCACCAGCAGGTAGACGTAGGGGTACAGGCAGAGCACGAACAACACCACCGCGCCGGGCAGGCTGCGCACGTCAGGCCACAGCGCGCCTTCGGCGCCGGTGGCCTGGCGCAGCGCGGTTTGCAGCGGGCCGCTGAATTGCAGGAAGTCGGTGTAGGCGTAGGCCAGCACATAGGCCGGCATGGCCATCGGCAGCAGCAAGGCCCATTCGAAGGCGCGCCGGCCGGGGAACTCGAACAACGCCACGGCGGCGGCCGCGCCACCGCCGAGCAGGGCCACGCCGATGGCCACCAAGCCAGCCAACAGCAGCGATTGCAGCGCATAGCCGGCGAGCACCGTTTGCGCCTGGTGCACCAGCACGGCCCAGGCGGCGGCGTCGAAGGCCAGCCAGGCGCCGAGCACGCCCAGCACCGGCAAGGCCAGCAACAGGCAGATCAGGGTCAGCAGGATGCGCATCGCGGGACGCCTGTGCAAATGCGAATAATCCGCATTACTATGTAACAGCTATCATACGAGCATGTTCCTCGTGCTCGATCAAGTGGGCGTTCGCTACCCCGGCAGTCGCGCTTCGCACGACGCTGTTGACAGCGTGTCACTCGGGCTGGCCAAGGGCCAGATCGGCGTGCTGATCGGGCCCTCGGGCTGCGGCAAGACCTCGCTGCTGCGCGCGGTCGCCGGGCTGGAGCACTTAGCGGGCGGCAGCGTGCGCATGGACGGCCGGCTGCTCGCCTCGGCGGCCACGCATGTGCCCGCCGAGGCGCGGCGCATCGGCATGGTGTTCCAGGACTACGCCCTGTTCCCGCACCTCAATGTGCGCGACAACGTGGCCTTCGGTGTGCGCGACCTGCCGCGTGCCGAGCGTGGCCAGCGCATCGAGCAGGTGCTCGAATTGGTGGGCCTGGCGCATGCCGCCAAGCGCGCCCCGCACCAGCTCTCGGGCGGGCAGCA
>JANOKY010000476.1:0-33243 GCA_031419635.1 Burkholderiales bacterium
GCATGGTCGCGCAGGAGTTGCCCACAGCGCGCGCATTGAAGTCTTCCGGCACGCCGAGATCGCGTTTGCCGTCGCAATGGCTGTCGCGGTGATGCAGGTGTGCAGCGCGAGGGCCGGACGCGGCGCGACCACGACGGATCACTTCACTTCGAGCCCCAGGCCAGCCGCCTCCCGCCATTCATGCGCCTGGGCTACTGTTCACTGACCAGCGGCCGGTCCACATTACGGGGAGACGGTCAATTCCGATTGCGCAAAAACTCCGGCATGGCAATACTCGAACTGCCGTAGGACGCAAGTGGCGATTGATTTTCCGCGTCCGCCGCTATTTGCATCGTGCGGCGAAAGTGACTCCAAGGAGAGATCCATGACGAGTTTGTCAATGTGGCACGTGAAGCTGTGTTTGCTTGTGGCTCTTCTCGGATACGCGGCCTCAGCTTCAGCGCAATCGCCGGTGCTTGCGTGCGGTGAGCAGTCCAAGGCGCCGTGGTGTAACGCGGTGGCCGGCGATAGAGCCAACGGCTGGCGATATCAGCACCGGTCGGAAGTCTTTGCCCGCAATGGCATGGTGGCAACAAGCCAGCCACTTGCGGCACAGGCCGGCCTAGATGTGCTCAAACGAGGCGGCAACGCGATCGACGAGGCAGTCGCAACCGCCGCCGCCCTGAGTGTGGTCGAACCGATGATGACGGAACCCGGCGGTGACTTGTTCGCCATCATCTACGTAGCGAAGGAGCGAAAGGCCTATGCGCTCGACGCGAGCGGCAAGGCTCCTTCAGGCGCAACGCTTGCGCGGATGAATTCTCTCGGCTACTCCTTGGACCCGAAGAACTGGGCGCCGGGTTCAGGGATGCCCCAGGGCGGCATTCTGACCGTAACGGTGCCGGGGGCCGCCTGGGGATGGGAAGAGGTGCTGCACCGGTTCGGGACCATGAGTTTCAAGGACGTACTGCAGGCGGCCGTCGACTATGCAGAGAACGGGTTCCCAGTCTCGGAAGTCATCGCAGCCGACTGGCAAGTTCCGAAGGGGCTGCCCCTGCTCTCATAGAGCGGAAATGCCACCGGTCATGCTGATCGCCTGACCGGTGATCTTCGCCGCGGCCGGCGAAGCGAGAAAGACGACGAGGCCGGCGAGCTCTTCCTTGCTCACCACGCCGAGCGCGGCCATCTTTTCGGCCTTGGCGAAAATCTTGCCGGCGAACGGGTCCGCCATGACTTTGTCGTAGTGTTCGGTGCCGCTCGTGATCGACGGCGTCACCACGTTGGCGCGGATACCGTCGCGCTTGCCTTCGACTGCGAGTGCACGCGTGAACATGACGATCCCGGCCATCGCCGCGCCGATCACGCTCTCGCCCGGCGTCGGCAGCTTGGCGGCATCCGAGGCGATGTTGATGATCGCTCCCTTCCTCGCCTCGCGCATGTAGGGCAGCACTGCGGCGCTGCACAGGATTTGCGCGAACAGGCAGCGCTCCAGGATGCCGGGAATCTGCTCGATCGCAGTCCGGTAAAGCAACTGGGGCAGGTCGTTGCCGCCGGTCGAGTTCACCAGCAGGTCGATCCGTCCGAACTGTTCCATCGCTTCGGCCATCACCTGGCTTGCGACATCCGGCCGGCCGACATCGCCGGTCGCGATCGCCACCTTCGCGGCGGGAAAGCGCGCCTGAATCTGCGCGCGTGCGCCCTCGGCACGCGCGCGGTCGCGCCCGTTGATGAGAACGGCCTCGGCCCCTGCGGCGAGCAAGGCTTCGGCGCAGGCGCGGCCGATCCCAGCCGTGCCGCCCGTGATCACTGCAATCGTTCCGCTCAGCATGTTCGTGCCCTCACGATGAAAGAATCCGCCGCGCCAGCCGCAGATGCGGCGCATCCACCATCTTCCCGTCGACGACGCCGAGGCCTCCGCCCTGTAGCGCCACCAGCACGCGCTCGGCCCAGGCACGCTCGTCCGCGGTGGCAGCGAATGCGCGGTTGATCGGGCCGACTTGGTCGGGGTGGATCGCCGCCTTGGCGGTGAAACCGTCGGCGCGCGCTTCGGTACATTCGGCGTCGAGCGCGTCGCTGTCGCGGAAATCGACACGAACCGCATCGATGGCGCTGCATTCCGCGGCCGCCGCGGCCAGCAGCGTCAGCCCGCGCGCCAGCCGGAACGGCGCCCGGTAGGCACCGCGTTCGTCGCGGTTGCGGGCGATGCCGAGGTCGCCGGCCAGGTCTTCGCCGCCCCACAACATCGCCGCCAGGCGCGGCACCGGACCGCGGAAATCGCTCAGTGCGAGGACCGACGCGGCAGTCTCGGTGACGATCGCGACGATACCCAGGCGCCCCAAGGGGAGGCCGGCGGACGATTCAAGCGGTGCGAGCGCCCGGCCGAGGCGTTCAATATCTGCCGGACCGCAAGCCTTCGGCAGCATCACGCCGGCCAGCGCGGCGGCCGGTAGCGCCGCCAGGTCGGCTGCGAAGTACGGCGAGTCGAGGGCGTTGACGCGAACCCAGCAGCGCTCTGCAGAAGGTCGGGCCGCCGCCAGTGCGCCGATGGTCATTGCGCGCGCAGCGGCCTTGGCAGCGGGTGCGACCGCGTCTTCCCAGTCGATGACGAGCGCTCCAGCATCGCCGGCGAGGGAACGCTCGATCTTTCGCGCGCTGTCGCCCGGTACAAACAGCCAACAACGCGCGAGGGTCACTTCGGCAACCGGTGCATGAACGCCGAGCGCGTGCAGCGCGCGACCTCGACGTCGTCCTGGTTCCAGGCGTGGTGCATGAACTCGACGATCCCGGCCTCCGGACGCGAGCCGCTCGTGCGCACAGACAGCACCTCCGTCGTGACGTGAAGCGTGTCGCCGTGGAATACCGGCGCCGGAAACAGAACCTCGCGCATGCCCAGGTTGGCGATCGTCGTGCGCAGCGTCGTTTCGGCGACCGAGATGCCGATCATCAAGCCGAGCGTGAACAGGCTGTTGACGAGCGGCCGGCCGAACTCGGTCTTCGCCGCGAAGTGGGCGTCGATGTGAAGCGGTTGCGGGTTGAGCGTCATCGTCGAGAACTGGACGTTGTCCCACTCGGTGACGGTCCGGGTCAGCGCGTGCTCGAAGCGCATGCCCACCGTGAACTCCTCGAAATACAGTCCGCGCATCACGGCTCCTCGGGATAGTCTTTGTCAGGAGGCCGGCGACTCGGCCGGCGGCGTCGACTCGAGCGGCTCGAGCTCGACCAGCGTCTGGCCGCGCGGAACGACCTCGCCGACGGCGCAGCGCACGGCGGCGACGGTTCCGGCACGCGGCGCCACCAGCGGGAAGATCAGCTTCATCGCTTCCATGACGACCAGCACGTCGCCGGCCACCACCGCGTCGCCCGGCCCCACGTTGATCGCCGTCACGGCGCCCGGCATCTCGGATGTGACCTCGCTGCCTTGCGCACCGGCCAGCGCGGCGACCCGCGCCAGCGCCTGCACTTCGCTCGCCACCTGCAGCCGCCAGCGCGTGCCGAGGTGATTGACGACCGTGACGTCGCCGTCGCGGGTGAACGTGAAACGGCGGGCGACGCCGTTCTGCGGCGCAATCATGAGCTGATCGTCGGCGAGCCACCGGGCCCGAATGCACTGGGCCGGGGCGTCGCCCACGCTGACCTGCCAGGCGTCGCCGTCGCGCTCGAGGCCCACGGCGACGTCGTCGCCGTCGAGGCCGACGCGCAACCGGGCCAGCGCGCGGCGGCCCGCCGCTGCCATGAACCGGTAGCCGCTCTGCCGCTGCCAGTAGTCCCTGCCGTCAGCGCCGCCGATGGCGCCGGTGGTCGCGTGCAGCGCCAGCATCGCGGCGGCGACGCGTGCTTCGCGCAAGGCGACCGGGTCGCCGTGCCAACCGGCGCCGAAAGCCTCGCCGAGAAAGCCGGTCGTCAACTGGCCGCTGCGGAATAGGCTGTGTTCGACGATCGCGCAGAGCAGCCCCTGGTTGGTGCCGATGCCGGCCGCCTCGAAGATGCCGAGGCCTTCGCGCAGTCGATCGATCGCCTGGGCCCGCGTTGCGCCGTGGCCGATCAGCTTGGCGACCATCGAGTCGTAGTGCGGCGGTATCTCGGAGCCGCTGGCGATGCCGCTGTCGGTGCGCACGCCGGCCGCCGTCGGTTCGACGTAGCGGCCGACCGTTCCGAGCTCGGGCCGATGGCCGTGCGCCGGGTCTTCGCAGTTGATGCGCGCCTCGATCGCCCAGCCGCTGACGCCGATCGCCGCCTGCGCGAGCGGCAGCGCTTCGCCCTGGGCGATCCGGATCTGCCATTCGACGAGGTCGAGGCCGGTCACCACCTCCGTGACCGGATGCTCGACCTGCAGGCGGGTGTTCATCTCGAGGAAGTACGGCGTCTCGGCACCCTCGGCGAGCACGAATTCCACCGTCCCCAGCGAGTCGTAGCCGATCTCTCGCCCCAGCTTCAGCGCGGCTGTGAACAGTTGCTCGCGCACCGCCGGTGCAAGTCGTGGTGCCGGCGCTTCCTCGATCACCTTCTGGTAGTTGCGCTGGATTGAGCATTCGCGCTCGAACAGGTGGACGAGGTTGCCGTGGCGATCGCCGGCGAGCTGCACTTCGAGGTGCCGCGGCCGCTGGATCAGCTTCTCGATCAGCACCCGGTCGTCGCCGAAGGCGCGCATCGATTCGCGCCGCGCCAGGTCGAGCTGGGGAAGGAAATCGGCCAGGTCGTCGACGCGGCGCATGCCCTTGCCACCGCCGCCGGCGCTCGCTTTGATCAGCAGCGGTGCGCCGATGGCCCTGGCTTGCTCCAGCAGGTGCTTCGGATCCTGATCGTCGCCGTGATAGCCGGGCACGCACGGCACCTCGGCCCGTACCGCGATGCGCTTGGACTCGATCTTCGATCCCATGCGCTCGATCACTTCGGCACGCGGCCCGATCCACTCGATGCCGTGCTCGATACAGCGTTCGACGAGCTGGGTACTCTCCGACAGGAAGCCGTAGCCGGGGTGAATCGCCGCCGCGCCGCTGGCCAAGGCAGCCTCGATGATCGCCTCCGCGTTCAGGTAGCTGCGCGCGGCTTCCGGCGGGCCGATGCGAACCGCAGCATCGGCCTCGCGGACATGACGGGCGTTGACGTCGGCGTCGGAGTAAACGGCGATCGCGCGGATGCCGAGCCGGCGGCAGGTTCGGGCGATCCGGCAGGCGATCTCGCCGCGGTTGGCGATCAGGATGGACTCGAACATGGCCTACATCCTGAAAACGGGTGACGGGCCGGTGATCGGCGGATCCGCGGCCGCGAGGGCCAGGCACAGGCCGATCACCTCGCGGGTTTCCGAGGGCTCGATGAGGCCGTCGTCCCACAGCCGTGCGGTCGCGTAGTAGGGGTCGCTCTGCTCGGTGAACTGGGCCCGGGTCGTGCGGTCGATCTCGGCGATCTCGGCGTCGTCGGCGCTGGCCTTCATGCTGCTGCGCCGCAGGTCCGTGAGGACGGTCGCGGCGACGTCGGCGCTCATCGTCGCGATCCGCGAATTCGGCCATGCGAACAGGAAGCGAGGATCGAAGCCGCGCCCGCACATGCCGTAGTTGCCGGCGCCGAACGAGCCGCCGATGATCACGGTCAGGCGCGGCACTCGTGCCGTCGCCATTGCATACACCAGCTTGGCGCTGTGACGGGCGATGCCGCCGCGCTCGGCTTCGGTGCCGACCATGAAGCCGGTGATGTTCTGCAGGAACACGAGCGGGATGTTGCGCTGGTTGCAGAGCTCGATGAAGTGCGCACCTTTCCAGGCCGACTCCGAGAACAGCACGCCGTTGTTGGCCAGGATGCCGACCGGATGACCGCACCAGTGCGCCGTGCCGCAGACCAGCGTCGCGCCGAAGTCGGGCTTGAACTCCTGGAACTGCGAATCGTCGACCATCCGCGCGATGACCTCGCGCACGTCGTAAGACTCCTTCAGCCCGGGCGGGACGATGCCGCGCAGGTCGGCGATGTCGTAGCGGGGCGGCCGGACGTCGCGCAGGGCGCCGAACATCGGCCGCGACCGATTCAGGTGGGCGACGATGTCGCGAACACGAACCAGCGCCTGCGCTTCGTTCTCGGCCAGGTAGTCGGAAACGCCGGAAACGCGGGTGTGCATCTCGGCGCCGCCGAGCGTCTCGCCGTCGACGATCTCGTTGATCGCCGCCTTGACGATCTGCGGCCCGCCGAGGTGGATGCGGGCCTGGCCGCGCACCATCACGACCTCGTCGGCGAGCGCCGGGATGTAGGCGCCGCCGGCGGTGCAGCCGCCGAACACGGCGGCGATCTGCGGGATGCCGGCAGCCGACATCTGGCACTGGCGATAGAAGGTGTTGCCGAAGTGATCCTTGTCCGGAAACACCCGGTCCTGCTCGGGCAGGAACGCGCCGCCGCAGTCGACGAGGTAGATCACCGGCAAGCGGTGTTGTTGCGCAATGTCCTGCGCCCTGACGTGCTTCTTGACCGTTTCGGCGAAGAAGGAGCCGCCCTTCACCGTCGCATCGTTGGCGATCAGCATGCAGGGCGTGCCGGCGATGACGCCGATGCCGGTGACGACACCCGCGGACGGCACGGCGTTGTCGTACAGGCCCCAGGCGGCGAGCGGCGACAGTTCGAGGAACGGCGACAGCGGGTCGAGCAGCAAGTCGATCCGTTCTCGGGCCAGCATCTTGTTGCGCGCATGGTGGCGTTCCACGAGGCGCGTGCCACCACCCGCGAGCACGTGCGCGTGGCGCGCGCGCAACTCGGCGAGCAGGCCGTCGTAGTGCTGCTCGTGGCGCTTGAACGCGGGCGAGTCGCGGTCGACCCGGGAAGAGAGGGTGCTCACGCCCGTCTCACGCCAGTACGTAATGGAAGTCGGTGATCTTGCCTTGCGGCTCGGCGATGAACTCGACCCGGACCCGGGTGCCGGGCTTCAGCCGGGCTGCGGCCGCCGGCACGTCCGACAGGTCCATGCCGCGAACGAAATTGACCATCGCCGTGCTGACGCCGTCGAGCCGCACATAGGCGATCGCGTAGGGCGGCGGGGGCAGGTTGTCGAAGGCGGCGCTGACGATGGTCGCGGCTTCGACGGTGCCTTCAATGCCGGCGTCGACGAAGCCGTCGCAGGGCGCGAAGCTGCGTTCGCAATAGGCCCGCGGCGGCAGGTAGGTCAGCCCCGAGACGCTGCAGCGGGTCGCGACGATGCGCTTTTCCTTCAGCGCGTCGAAGAAGCGCGCGCCGACCTCGCCGACGGGATAGTTGTAGCGAACGTGCCATTCGCCGTGGACGACATGGTGGGCCGGGGTCGCTGCGTTCTTGCTCATGGTGCTCTCCTGTCAGGCGGCGGCCGCGGCTCGGCGCGGCTCGTCGCTCAGCATCGTGACGGTGAAAAACTGGGTCGAGCCGCCGATCGCGGTCGCGACTGCGTTGTGGACGCCCTTGACCTGCATCGCTCCGGCCCGGCCCATGACCTGGCGCGCAGCCTCGGCGGCGCGAACCAGACCGGTGACGCCGATCGGATTGGTGCACAGCGTGCCACCCGACGGATTGACGGCGAGGCTGCCGTCCATGTCGAACGCGCCTTCGTCGCTGAGGCGCTGCGCCGTGCCGCTCTCGCAGAAGCCGAGCGACTCGAGCTGCGGAAACTGGAACGAGCTGAACGGATCGTAGATCTCGACCGTTTGCACCTGCCGCATCGGATCGCTGACGCCGGCCTGGCGGTAGCACTCGCGCGCGGCCTGCTTCAGCTCCGAGAAATCGGCGAAGTCGGTCTCTGCCGCGGGGCCCATGCGGTCGCCCATGAACACCGTGTTCGAAACGCCCGCGGTGCCGGTGATGAAGGCTGGCCGAGCGCAACGCTCGCGCGCCAGAGCTTCGGTGGTGATGACCACCGCTGCCGCACCGGCCGATCGAGGGCAGATGTCGAACAGCTTGTAGGGCCACGAGATGCGTGGCGAGGCCATCACGGCAGCAATGTCGATTGCGCCCTTCAGGTGCGCCGAGGGATTGTTGAGCGCATTGCGGCGGGCGCGCACGACGACGTTGGCGTATTGCTCCTCGGTGGTGCCGTACTTGTGCATGTAGCGCTGCGTCGACAGCGCCGTCATCGTCACCGTGTTGAGGGCGAAGTCCTGCTCGTAGAACGGGTCCCAGATCAGGTTCAGGACGAACTGCGCGTCGGGCGTCTCGGTGATGCGGTCGGCACCGACCACGAGCACGGTGCCGTACTGCCCCGACGCGACGTGGGCGTGCCCCGCCTGCAACGCCGAGCCGCCGGTGGCGCCGCCGGTGTGCACGCGCATGAACGGCTTGCCGCGCGCCCAGATGTAGTCGACCGCCCATTTGTCGGCGTCCGCGACACCCATGAACGTGGTCGGCGCCATCGAGAAGACGATGGCGTCGATCTGATCGGGGCCGAGCCCGGCGTCGGCCAGCGCCAGCAGCACGGCATCCTGCGCCAGCTCGGGATAGGTCTTCTCGTCGTAGCGCGAGCGGAACGCGGTCTGCCCGGTGCCGATCACGGCGACGCTGTGCCTGCTCATGCGTCCACTCCTTCCATCACGACGAAGCCGTGGGTTTGCTGCGCGAAGCCGGAACTGCCGTGCGCCAGTGCGCGCTTGGCGCCCTTCACCTGGTGGGCGCCGGCACGGCCACTCACCTGCCACACCGCTTCGGCCGCGTTGACGAGGCCGGTGCAGAAGTACGGGTTCTGCGCCCAGGCGCCACCCGACGGGCTGATCGATACGCTGGCCGCGGCATTCATGGCCTGGACGAACGCCACGTCGGACCAGGCGCTCTGCGCCTCGAGCTCGACGACGTCGAGCTCGTCGACGCTCGAGAGGCCGGCACGCGAGAGCACCTCGCGCAAGGTCGTCTCGAACACCTCGAGTCCCTGGAGGCGCTGAGCGTCGAGCTGGAAGCGGTCGACCTGCCAAGCTGCGCCGGCAATCCGCGCCAGCGGGCGCTTGCCCGGATTCGCCCGGACCCAGTCGCCCGACGCGAGCACCATTGCGACGGCGCCGTCGGTGACCGGCGCCCGGTGGCCAGCGCGCAGCGGGTAGGCCAGCAGCGGCGAACCTGCGATCTCGTCGCGGCTGGCCGGCTTGCGCCGCACGGCCCGCGTGTTGCCGGTCGCTGCCGCCAGCCGCTCGCAGACGCGTTGCGCAACGGTGTCTGCGCCGATGCCCCGGCTTTGCGCCATGGCGCCGGCGAACAGCCCGTCGGCGATCGCGAAGTTGAGCCCGATCGGGCGCAGGAAGAACGGATCGGCACGCATGCGGGCAATGTCCTCGAGCGGGCCGAGCGAGCTCTGGTTCCAGCTCACGACCAGGCCGAGCTTCAGGTCGCCTGCCGCGGCCCGCATGGCGCCGAGATGCAGCCCGGTGAGGCCCGAGTCGGTGACGCGCATCTCGTCTTTCAGGTAGGCGCCGGACGGCGCTGCCAACAGCATGCTGGTGATGCCGCGGGCGTCGATCTCGTCGCTTCCTGCCAGGGTGACGTGATCGATCTCGCGGCGTTCGATGCCGGCGTCGTCGAGCGCCGCGCGCGCCGTCCGGTAGGCCATCTCCTCGAGCCGCAGATCGCCGACGACGTCGGCGGCCGGGTGAACGGCCAGTCCCATCACGTAGACATCCATGTCTGTCCTTCGGTTATTTCTCGACCCGGCTCGGGCGGTTGCGCAGGATGCGGAACGTGCCGGTCGCATGACAGCAGACCTCGCCGCGCTCGTCGCGGAAATCGCTTTCGCCGAACGCGACCGCGCTGCCGACGCGCACGGCTCGACCGTCGCAGAGCAGAACCTTGTCCGCCATCATCAACGCGGTATAGGAAACATTCAAGTTCAGCGTGACGAACGCGCGCACGTCGCTTCCCAGCAGGGAGCGGATCGCAGCACCCTGCGCGACATCGTGCAGGTAGGCGAGCATGGCGCCGTTGACGGCAGCGCCGCCGGCGGCGCCGCGATGATGCTCCTGCACCTGAAGTTCGACGCGACTTCTTCCGCCCTCCGACAGGAGAACGCGCGCGCCAGCCCAGCGCATGTATGCCTTCTTGTTCCAGTCGTCACAGGTCCAGGTCATCGCAGCGCCTTCCGAGGCGGCATGGTAGACGTTTTAATCTGTACGGTCAATGGACTGACCACCTGTTCACTCAAGAGTTCGCGGGCGTCCCTGCTCCAGAAGAGCATGGGCAATCCCAGCAGCCTGGTCTTCAAGTGACCGAACGGTCAGACAGTATTCTTGACAGATGATCGGCCCTGGTCCATCCTTCCATGCACGGCGAGCACCGTGCGCTCGCCGCGGGCCGGCATGCCGTGACTTCCATCTCTTCTCGCGAGACATCCATGAATACAGCCTTTGACGGTCCCACCTTCAGCGGCGTGGCCGTTCGCCTGGACTGGGTGGAACGTGCCGTCGCCCAGATCACGCTCACGCGGCCGGCGCAGATGAACACGCTGTCGCACGAGTTCCTCTCGGAATTCGACCATGCCCTCGATCTGATCGACGTGGAAGGCACGCGAGCCCTGATCGTCACCGGGCAGGATCGGGCGTTCTGCTGCGGCGCGCACCTGCGCTACTTCGCCGGGCCCGAAGCGTCGATCTTCGAGCCTTTCGATTCGCGCGATCCCTACTTCGCCCGCATCGCCGTTCTTTTCGACCGCCTCGAAGAGTTGGCCTTTCCGACGATCGCCGCGATCAACGGCTACGCCCTCGGCGGCGGTTGCGAGCTGGCGCTGTCGTGTGATTTCAGGGTCGTCGCGCAATCCGCCAGGATCGGCTTGCCGGAAACGAAGATCGGGGCGGTAGCGGGAGCGGGCGGTGTCCAGAAGCTCCTGCGTTACGTCGGCCGCGGTAAAGCGCTCGACTGGATCCTGCGGGGCACCCACCTCGACGCCACGACTGCCGACCGGTACGGCCTCTGTTCGGCCGTGGTTCCCGGCGACGCCCTGCTTCAGACGGCGCTTGATCTGGCGCTGGAACTCAGAAAGCTCGGCCCCCGCGCAGTCGCCCAGTCGAAGCGCAGCCTCTACGTCAGCGAAGACGCCGACCTGCGCACGGCGCGGCGCTTCGGAATCGAAGCGCTCTCGATGTTGGTCGGTGGTAAAGAGTGGCAAGAGGGCATGCAGGCCTTCAACGAGAAGCGCCCGCCGACGTTCGATAGCTGGTGATCACGGCGAAAATAGGAGGCCGGACAGGAGCCACTGACGTGGCTACGAAAGTATCCGAATCCGGCGTCTATCGCTTCACCGAGATCATTGGTGTAAGCGCGCTTTCTTGGGAGGATGCCGCAAGAAACGCGGTCGAGACCGCGGCCAAGTCGTTGGCCTGATGACGCAGCGCTGCTGCTGGAGGTAGGCAGCGCAGCGCTCGCTTCTCATGGGCCTCGACCGGCAGCGATGCCTTCGTCGAAGGCCACGATGGCGGCGGCCAGCCCCTTCGGGTTGTCGGTCTGCACCGAGTGCCGCGCGTTGGCCACCGTGACGCAAAGTCCCCGTGGCAGGTACCGGGTGAACTTCGCCGCGTCGCCCTCCGAGAAGATCTCGCTGTCTGCCCCGCGCACGACCAGCGCCGGACAGGTGATGCCGGGAAGGTCGCCCCACAACGCCTGGCGCGGTTCGAGGATTTGCTCGGCGGACAGCTCCGAGAGCGTCCTCGGGTCATATTTCCAGGTCCAGCTTCCGTCGCGTTCCTGCCGCAGGTTGTGCGCGAGCGTGACCTCAAGCAGCGGTTTCGCCCGCCGCGCACCGAGGCTCGATAGCCGTTCGGCGGCGTCATGCGGGCTCTTGAAGTGGCGGTAGGCGCCGATGCCCTGCATCAGGCGTTCGACCGGCTCGAACTGGACGTCGGGGCCGACGTCCACTGAGACCAGCGCGCGCAGTTGGTTTGCGTGCCGCGCTGCGTAAGCCGTGGCATTGATGCCCCCCATCGACATTCCCACCATGATCGGTGCGTGCAGCGCGAGGCGTTCGACGAAACCGGTCAGGTCGCGAACATGGTTGTGGATTTCGTAAGCGCCCGCGGGAGACCAGTCCGTGTCGCCATGGCCGCGCTGGTCGAGCGCAAGACAGCGGTACCGGCGCGCAAGAATCAGGCAGCAGGCATCCCAGGTGTGCGCCGATTGCCCGCCGCCGTGCAGCAGGATGATCGGCGCTGCTTCGGGCCGGCCCCAATCGAGATAGCGAAAACCGAGGCCGTCGATTTCCACGCGCCGCGCAGCCGGAGGGTCGATCCCGGTCGCGTCGATGCCTGCGTGAGAGGCGAGCGCGTCCAGGTAGGCGCGCTCGGCGTCCATTACGGGCATCTCGGGCGTCGTGGTCGACGCGCGTGAGGTCAGGGTCGTGACGCGCCCCGTCGCAAAGATCCGCCTTCGCAATCCTTTCATGACCGGAACTTCGGCGTGCGGCGTTCCTGGAACGCGGCCAGTCCCTCGCTCACATCGTCATCCAGCAGCGCCGCCGTGACGAGCCGCTCTTCCATCGCCAGACCCGACTCGAGCGAACCCTCCATTCCCTGGCGCACGAACCGCTTCATCGTCGCCAGGCCGATGCCGCTGCGCGTGGCGAGCGCGGCGCAGTAATCCTGCGCCGCGATGGCCAGCCGGTCCGGCTCGACCACGTAGTTGACCAGCCCCCATTGCAATGCCGTCTCGGCATCGATCCAGCGTGCACTGAGGAACAGGTCCATGGCCCGTCGCGGGCCGATGATGCGCGGCAGGCGCTGGCTGCCGCCGAACCCTGGCAGCAGCCCGAACTGGGCGTGCTGGTCGCCGAACCGCGCGTCCCGGGCAGCAAAGACCACGTCGCAAGCCAGCATCAGCTCGAGGCCGCCGGCAAGGGCCAAGCCCTGGCATGCCGCCACGACCGGAAGGGCGCTGGACTCGAGGCGCTTGAGCGCTCGGTGGGCCGGGCCGATGAAACGGCTGACCGCGTCGGTGTCCGTTCGCAGCGACAACACTTCGTCGAGGTCCGCCCCGGTGCAGAAGTTCTTGCCCTGGGCGCGCACGAGCACCGCTCGCACGCCCGAGCCGGGCTCCTCGAAAGCGTCGAATGCGGTTTCGAGAAGACCGTGAGCGGCGATCGAAAGGCAGTTGAACTTTTCCGGGCGCGCCAGTTCGACGATGCCGACCGCGCCCTCCCGGCCGATCACCACGGGTATCGACTCACTCATTGCTGTTCAACGCTTGACCTCGATGCCTTCACGCTCGCGGTCCCAGAGTTCGCTGCGGCGCCCCTGTGCATCCTGCTTGAGCCGATACTTCTCGATCTTCTCGCTCGCGGTTTTCGGCAAGGCATCGATGAAGTCGACGAATCGCGGCACCATGAAGTAGCTCATGTGCTGGGCAGCGAAATGCACGACGTCGGCGTGCGACAGCGCCTCGCCGGGCTTGGTCACGACGTACACCATGACATCGTCTTCGCTCATTTCCGACGCCACCGGGATGGCGGCGACTTCGAGGATCGACGGATGGCGCGACAGGATCAGCTCGACCTCGTAGGCCGATATGTTCTCGCCGCGCCGGCGTATCGCTTCCTTCTTGCGGTCGACGAAGAAGAGGTAGCCGTCGCCGTCGAGGTAGCCGCGGTCGCCAGTGCGAAACCAGCCGTCGACGAATTCGCGGGCGGTCTCGGCCGGCATCTTGTAGTAACCCTTCATCATCGAGCCGGCCTCGAGCGGGCGCATCCAGATCTCGCCGACTTGGCTCGCGGCGAGGTCGAGACCGTCGTCGTCGACGATTCGCAGCACGCAGTCGGTGCCCGGCTTGCCGGCCGATCCGGCCTTTTCCGGTGGATCGTGCGGGGTGAAGCGGGTCATCGCGAAGTTCTCGGTCATCGCATAGACCGAGGTCAGCCGCACGCCATAGCGCTCCTGCATCTCCTGGTAGATTTCCTTCGGTACCGGCACCGTCATGCACAGGCGAAGCGCGTGGTCGCGCTCGTGCGGACCGGGCGGCAGCTTCCAGATGATGTTGGTCATCGCGCCGAGCGTGTTGAACTGGGTCGCGCCGCTGCTGCGAATGTCGTCCCAGAAGCGGCTCGCCGAGAACCGCGGCGCCAGCGCGATGGCTGCGTCGGCCCATAGCGCGGAGTAGCAGGTGTACCAGATGGCGTTGCCGTGGAAGAGCGGCAGGCAGGTGTAGAGAACATCGTCCGGTCGGTAGCCGTAGTCGAACGCCAGCGCGCGGCCGACCGCATGCCCTTGCGAATGCGGGCACATCACGCCTTTGGATGGGCCGGTCGTTCCCGAGGTGTACATGATGAGGTGGACGTCGTCGTGGCGGACGCGCTCGAGCGGCGGCCGCGAGGCGTCGCCCGATTCGAGCTCGGCGAGCGCCCGGGCCGGCGCCTCGGGTGTGCCGACGCCGCAGGTCGCGGCCGGCTTCTCGCCGCGATAGATGAAGTTTCGAACCTTCGGCAACTGCGGCGCGATGCTCGCCACCCGGTCGACCCACTCGTCGTCGACGATGACGCAGGTCGCGTCCGACTGGTCGATGAAGTAGCGAAGCATCTCGCCCTTGGCGGCGGTGTTGATCGGTACGGCCACCGCGCCGAGCTTGCCGAGCCCCCACACGACCCAGAAGAATTCCGGGCAGTTCGGCAGCATCACCGCCACGTGGTCGCCGTGGCCGATGCCGTGCGCGGCGAAACCGTTCGCATAGCGGTTGGTCATCGTTTCCAGCTCGGCGTAGCTGTACGACCGGCCCTGCCAGCGCAGGAAGGTGTTGTTGGGAACGCGCTGCGCCTTCTCGGCCAGGATGCGGCCCATCGTGCGTTCTTCGAGTTCGTAGTCGTGCATCGGAATGGCAAGCCTTTCGTTACTCGCCGAGGTAGGCTTCGGTCAACTCACGGTGCGAGGCCATTTCATCGGCCTTGCCTTCCAGCACGACGCGTCCGTGCTTGAGCACGTAAACGTAGTCGGCCATCTTCATCACGAGGTGCGCGCTCTGCTCGACGACGAGGATTGCGATGCCGCTTTCGCGCAGCGCTTGCAGGTGGCCGAACACCTGCTTGGTGATGACCGGCGCCAGGCCGAGGCTGACTTCGTCGGCCAACAGCAGCGTGGGCCGCGCCATCAGCGCACGCCCCAGCGCGAGCATTTGCTGCTCGCCGCCGCTCAAGGTCGAGCCGTCTTGTTTCTCGCGCCGCGCGAGCAACGGAAACATCTCGAGCATGCGGTCATAGTCGGCATTGACTTCGGCGCGGCCTCGACGCGTATGCGCGCCGACCATCAGGTTCTCGCGCACCGTCAGGTCCGGGAAGATGCCGCGGCCCTCTGGAACGTGAACGATGCCGAGGCGCACGATCGCTTCGGGCAACAGCTTGCCGATATCCTGACCGTCGAGTTGGATCGTGCCGCTGCTCGGGCGCGCCAGTCCGCTGATCGTGCGCAGCAGGCTGGTCTTGCCGGCGCCGTTGGCACCGAGGATGCCCACCATCTGGCCGCTACCGATGCGCAGCGACACATCCTGCAGCGCGTTGATCGAACCGTAGTCGACCGTGAGTTTGGAGATTTCAAGCATCTTCAGGCATCTCGCCAAGGTAGGCCAGCCGCACGCGCGGGTTGCTCAACACTTCGTCGGGTGTTCCTTCGGCGATCACCTGGCCGACGTCGAGCACGACCACGCGGTCGCACAACTTGCGCACCAAGCCCATGTTGTGTTCAACCAGCAGGATCGACAGGCCGCCGGCGCTGCGCAGTTCCAGCACCAGCTGGGACAGGTGTTCGATCTCGGCTTCATTGAGCCCAGCGATGGGCTCGTCAAGCAGCAGGTGGCGTGCGCCCAGCAGAATCACGCGGCCCAGCTCGAGCAGCTTGCGGTGCCCATAGGGCAGGCTGCCGGCCTCCATGTCGAGACTGCCACCGAGGCCGACGCGTGCGGCAACGGCGGCTGCGGCGACGCGTGCTGCTTCTTCGGCACGATTCACGCTCGGCAGGCCAAGCATTTCCGCGATGACCGGAAAACGCAGCGTCCGGTGGCTGGCGACCATCAGGTTGTCGAGCACACTCATCTCTGCGATCAACTGCGGATGCTGAAATACTCGTCCCAACCCCAAGCCAACGACCTGGTCGGGGCGGCGGCGGGTCAGGTCCTTGTCGCCCAAGCGGATTTCGCCCGTGGTTGAGCGCGTCAGGCCCGATATGCAATTGAGCAGCGTGCTCTTGCCGGCGCCGTTGGGGCCGATCAGGCCCACGATGCTGCCAGGCGGAACGCTCAGCGACACATCCTGCAGCGCATGAACGCCGCCGAAGTTGACACTCAGGTTGCGCACCGTGAGTGTGTCGCTCGGGTTCATCGGACGACCTTCTTGCGGGCCTTGAAAAGGCTGGTCAGCCCGCCAGGCAGCAGGATCATGACCAGCATCAGCGACAGACCGAAGATCAGTCCGGGTGCGTCCTTGAAATCACGCACCGCTTCTGGAACGATCACATAGAAAGCGGCGCCGAGCAGGGCACCGCGCACGCTGCCCATGCCGCCGATGACGATCATGGCGAGGAACATGACGGACATGTTGAAGCTGAAGCTTTCCGGATTGATGTAGCGCACCAGATTGGCGTAGAGGCCGCCGGCGACTGCCGTGTAGAAGGCACTGAGTGCGAAGGCGGTCACCTTGTAGCGCGCCACGTGGATACCGATGCAGCCAGCGGCTGTCTCGCTTTCACGCAGCATCGTCAGCGCACGGCCGGTGCGCCCGGCCGCCAGTTTGAACGCCGCCCAGGTGCCGGCGGCCAGCGTTAGCGCGATGACCCATGTCATGCGGCTGCCGTCGGCCACCGAAAGGCCAAAGAGCATTGGCGGCGGCACCTGCAGCCCGGCGCCGCCGCCGGTCAGCGTGCGCCACTCGAAGATGAGCTTCTGCGTGACGATGCCGAAGCCCAGCGTGGCGATCGCCAGATAGAGGTTCTTCAGACGCAGTGCAGGCAGCGCGATGAGCGCGCCGATCAGGGTCGCCAAGGCACCGCCGACGGGAATCGCAAGCCAGAACGGCAAGCCGAGCCGTTGTGTCAGCAGCGCCGACGCATAGGCGCCAATGGCAAAGAAGCCGGCGTGGCCCAGGCTCATTTGGCCCGAGAAACCGGTCAGTATGTTGAGGCCGATGGCGACCAACGCAAAGATGCCGATCAGGTTCAGCAGATAGACAAAGTAGCCGCCGCCGAACAGGGCGATGGCAGCCACTGCGACCGCCACCGCAGCCAGCGCGAGGCGAAGGCGCAGCGAGGAAGGTCGAGACGACGAAGAAGGCATGGAGCCGGTCATGTCTAAACCTTGTGCGATTTGACGCGACCGAAGATGCCTGCGGGTGCCACGATCAGCACCACGATGATGAGGATGAAAGACAGTGCTTCGCTGAAGCTGCTCGACACATAGGCACCCATCAGGTTTTCCACCACGCCCAGCATCAGGCCGCCAACGAAGACACCCCCCAAGCTCGAGAGGCCACCGAGCACAGCGCCAGCGAAGCCCTTGATCAGCAACGGGCCCATCATGTTGACATCGAGAAACAGAATCGGCGCGACCAGCAAACCGGCGACGGCGCCGGCCAGGCTGCCCATACCCCAGGCCAGCGCGAACGAGCGGCTGATTGAAATACCCATCAACTTGGCGACGGCCTGGTTCTGGCTTGCTGCGCGCAGTGCCCTGCCGGCACGTGTGTGGCGCAGGATCAGCGTGAAGATGATGATCATTGCGACCGACACCAGGATCGTCAGCGCGCTGTCGGGCGAGACGTTGACGCCGAACAGCTTGAGCACCGGCAGGTTCGCCAGCGGGCTGGCAAATACATGTGTCTGATTGCCCCAGATCATCCCGGCCAGGCTGTGCAAAGCCATGTTCAGGCCGAGGGTGGCGATCACCGCGCTGATCACCGGCGCGCCCAGCAGCGGCCGGATCACCAGCTGCTGCACCACGACGCCCTGCAGGGCAGAAAACGCCAGCGTCAGCGGCAGCACCAGCCACCAGCTGAGTCCGTAGGTCGTCAGCAAACTGTAGGCAACGAAGGTTGCGAACATCGCCATCTCGCCCTGGGCAAAGTTGGGGATGTCGGTGGCCTGCAGCACCAGCACGACGGCGATGCCGATCAGGGCGTAGAGGCTGCCCGATGCCAAGCCGCCAATGATGAGGTCGGGAATCATCCGGCTATTGCTGGCGCGGTGAGCGCGCGCAGGCGTTGACGCCGCGCCGCGCCGCTGAGCGCTTCCAGAAAGCGCAGACCGCGAGGGTCGATGATCTCGTCCAGCAGCCTGAGTTGCTCCGCAGTCGGTGGCTGCGTGACGGCCGGCAACGCTGCGCCGCCCAGTGCGAAGCCGGTGTTTTCATCGACCTCGGCACGTGTTACTCCGGGGTGGAGGTGGCTGAGGTGCAGCCGGCCGTCGGATCCGCTGGCCAGTACACCAAGGTTGGTGATCACGGTGATCAGTTGGGGGTGTCCGCTTGCGCCCGCACCGGGGTGGCCGGCGCCACTGCAGAAGTCGAGTTTTTCCACGAACAACTGGCGCGTGTGGCGCGGTGCGTAGTAATAAAAGCACTGCGCCGCGGTGGAAGCATCGGGAATGCCGGCCGAACCCGGCAAACGCACCCGCGGCCGATCGTGCGCGCCAATACAGACGTTGTTCGTTGCACCCATCGGGTCGATCTGGGCCGGGCGCATGAACTCGGTCCAGCGCGGACGGCCGCCGAGAAAGATCGTCGGCATGACCATCAAGTTGATTTGCATGTAGTCGAGCCACATCGATGCGCGCGGCACGGTGTCGAACTCGTCGTGGCCGAGCGTCAGCGTGCGCGTGCCCGACATCAGCGTATTGCCGTTCGGGCAAAGGCTCGTGCAGTGCGGCGCATGGGTGTGCTTTGCCAGCATGTACGCGGCCGTCGGCAGAAAGGTGCCGATGCCTTCGGCGAGGAAATCAAAGTCCTCGATCATGCCGGCCATCGTCACGACGATCTGGTTCGTCTGCTCGCGTTGCCGTTCGGACAACAGCAGGTCGCTGGCCGACTGGTGGGTGGTGCGTGTCATGCGGCCCCCTGCGTGGCGGTGGCGGTGGACTTGCAGGCGGCGGTCGCGGTCGCGAGCCAGCGCATCCAGGCGGCGGGGTCGGCGGCGGCGTCCGCGTAGTCGAGCACCGCCGCGACGTCGAGACGGTGGTGCGGAAAGCACGAGGTCGGCAGGCTGCCGCCCGGCGCGTCGACGACATGCGTGACGAACAGGCCGGCGAGCTGTATGCCACCGCTCATTGCCAGCAGTTCGTCGGTGTCGACGATGCGCTCAGTGGTCACGATCGTCACGCCGGCCACGGTCGGCAGGTGCGGATCCAGGGCCAGCTGGCCCTGCAGGTTGCAGTTGCCCAAACGGTCGGCCGCAGTGGCGTGCAGGATCGCGACATCGACGTGCAGCGCCGGCACGGCAATCAGCGTCGTGCCCGTCAGGGGGCAGGCGAAAGTCGTCAGGTCAGGACGCACCTTCAGCAGGTCGGTGCGCATCAGTTCGCCGCGCATCGGCAGGAATGGCACGCGCATCGTCGCCGCCTGCACCGCGTAGCTCAGCGTGTATTCGGTCTCTTCCACCAGATCCAGCGTGCCCTCTTGCACGCGGCGCGTGAAGTGCGGCGCGAAGCCGACCACCTCAAGGCCGGTGTAGCAACTGCGCAGCCGGCGCACGCAGCCGGCGCCGATCAGGAGGTCGGTCTCCAGGCCGCCGGTGAGGGTGACGATCTCCAGATTGCGCCGACCCGCCGCTGCCAGCGCGAGCGCCGCGGCAACGGGTCTGCGGTACAGCGTCATGCCGCCCAGTGCGACACGGTGGCCGTCGCGAACCGTCGAAAGCGCCTCGCGCAGACCGATTCGCTTGTCCATCGTCAGTTGGCTTTCATCCATTCCGTGACGATGCTCCACTTGCCGTCTTTGGCGCGCATGAAGCTGACCGACTGGCTGCCGGCGTGTTGATCCGGCGAGAAGGTGATCGGGCCCATCAGGCCGGTTTCCAGTCCCTTGATGCGCTCCAGTTCCGCGACCAGCTTGTCAGAGGTCGGCTCGCCCTGCACGCGCTTGAGCGCTTCGACGAAGACGCGGCCGACGTTGTAGCCGTGCATGCTGTACGTCGTCGGGCTGGTTGCCGGCAGGTACTTCTTCTGGTGCGCCAGGAACTCGGCCACCTGCGGCCGGTTCGAGTCGAGGGGTTCCATCACGGCGACGGCGATCGAGCCTTCGACCAGCGCCGCGCCGGCGAGCGTGAAGGTCTGCGGATCGCCGAGCGCGTTGTGGCCGCTGAACTGCGGCTTCCAACCCATCTTGTTGGCTTCTTTCATGATCAGTGCCGCGTCGCGCGGGATGCCGAGGAACACCACGTCTTCGGCACCTGCCTGGCGGGCCTGAACGACGACGCCGCTGAAGTTGGTCGTGCCACGGTCGAACGGCAGCTTGGTCAGCGCGACGTTGTACTTCTTCAGCCGATCCTCGAGCCCGGCCGACGCGTCCTGGCCGAAGTCGTCGTTCTGGTAGATCGTCGCCACCTTCGTGCGCTTCAATTGGTTCACGAGATACTCGGCCAGCATGCCGGTTTGCAGGCGCACTTCAGGCAGCGTGGTAAAGACATAGCGCTTGGTCGGCGTCGTCAGCTTGTTGCTGAATGCGTACGGCCCAATGATCGGGAGCTTGCGCTCCTCTGCGTAGCCCAGCATCGCCGTGACGTTCGGCGTGCCAGTGGGCGACACCAACGCAAGAACCTTGTCCTGCTCGGACAACTTCTTCGCCGCTGCCAACGTCCGCATCGGGTCGTAGGCGTCGTCCTCGGCGATGAACTCGATCTTGCGGCCGTTCACCCCGCCCTGGTCGTTGATGTAGGAGACGTACACCTGCACGCCGTCGCGCACACCCTGGCCCAGCAGCGACAGCGAACCGGACAGCGGCCCGGTAAAGCCGATCTTGACGGGGTCGGCCGCGAGCGACGGGGCGGGCGAGATCAGCGCGGCTGCGCATGTCAGCGTGGCGAGGGCGGTGCGCAGCTGTGACGGTCGATGGGCATTCATGGGTTGTCTCCTGAAGATCACAGCGGACGCCAGTCCGCGAAATGGGTCGAAATGTTTCTGTGCCGTCCTCGGCCTGCGAGCCCCCGCATCTTTGTCTGCGCGATTGCGCGCCACGGAGGGAGCGGCGATTCTATAAGCGCCTTGACTGTGCCGTCAACAGACTAACCGAACGGTCAGTCTGTTAACCGTCGCAGGCGAAGGCGGCCTATAATCGCGCCGGACGCTCTGACCGACGCTGATCGGCGGCGGCCCGAGGCCTTGGGAGGCTGACATGACGGTGTGGAAGAACGCGGTGCTCCCCGCTAGCGAGCAGTACGACCGCAAGCGCGAGGTCCTGTTGCGCGAAGCTGCGGCGTCGTTCAACCGGCGCGGCTACCACGGCACGTCGCTCGCCGAGATCGCCAAGAAGCTCGGCGTCACCAAGGCCGCGCTCTATACCTATGTGCCGAGCAAGGAAGAACTGCTCTACTACTGCCACGACTCGGCCATGGACAGTGCGCTCGAGAGCCTGCACAAAGCCAAGCTGAGCGGCGGCAGCGGGTTGGAGAAGCTGACCGCGACACTGCGCCATTACCTCGAAATGATGCTGGGGCAGGAGGGCGGCTACGTCGTCCTGCTGGAAGAAAACGCGATGAAGCCGGCGCATGTGCGGGCCATCGTCAAGCGTCGCGACCAGTTCGAGCAGGGCTTGCGCGAGCTGATCGTCGAAGGCATGGCCGACTCGAGCATCGTTCCTTGCAATCCGAAACTCGCCGTCTTCATGATGCTGGGCGCGCTGAACTGGGGACGCAAATGGTTCCGCCCGAACGGCTCCTGGTCGGGTTCGCAGATCGCGCATGCCCTGACCGAGATGCTCGAGCGCTCGCTTTCCGCCGCGCCGGTCGACGCCCTGCTGCTGGACCCGGCATCGGTCGAGCCGGACGAAGCCGTCGAAGTGCAGCCCATGCCGAGGGTGCAGCGCCGCCTGGCCTGACAGTCCAAACCAACGGGCAGTTGGCTGACCGATGGGTTAGTTCTGTTGACATACGGTCGTCGAACGCCTAGGGTGGAGGGGTCGCGTATCGAGCGCGGCGATCGGGCGCCGCTTCGTCGCCATGCACCATCGAGAGCGCCGCCCATGGATTTCGAACTCACCGCCGATCAGCTCCAGATTCAGGCCCAGGTCGCCGAGTTCGCGGATCGCGAGATCGCACCGGTGGCGGAGCGCCTCGATCGTGAAGCCAAGTTCCCGTACGACCTGTATCGCAAGCTCGGTGACCTCGGCATCCCGGCGCTGCCGTTCGCCGAAGAGTACGGCGGTCTCGGGCTCGGCACCTTCGACATGGCCCTGGCCATCGAGCAGATCGCCAAGCGCGACCAGACGCTTGCGGTGACGATGATGGTCAGCGTCGCCGCCGGCCTCATCATCCAGCGCTTCGGCAGCGTTGCCATGAAGGCGCGCTACCTGCCCGACATCGTCAAGGGCCGCGCGCTCGGCGCGCTCGCAGGCACCGAGGCCGATGCTGGGTCCGACACCGCGGGCTTCAAGACGCGCGGCGTGCGCCGGGGAGACGACTGGGTCGTCAACGGCAGCAAGGCCTACATCACCAACGCCGGCACGGACATCTCGTCGGTGGCCCTGACGTTGGTGGTGACGACGCCACCCGATGCCGAGAAGAAGGAGTTTTCGCTGTTCGCGGTGCCGCGCGGAACGCCCGGCTACGAACAGGGCGAGCCGTATCGCAAGATGGGCTGGCGCTCGGGCGACACGCGTCCGCTGTACTTCCAGGACTGCGCCGTTCCGCACAGCGAGATGATGGGCATCGAAGGCCAGGGCCGGCTGTTGCTGCATCGCGGCTACCAGCAGGCCCGCGTCTTCCTGTCGGCCTGCTCGCTGGGTCTCGCCGATGGCGCGCTCGAGCTGTCGGTGAAGTATGCGAACGAGCGCAAGGCGTTCGGCAAGACCCTCGGTGGACACCAGATGATCCAGGAGATGTGCGCCCAGATGGCGGTGAAGGTCGAGGCCGCACGCATGCTGACCTACCGTGCCGCATGGCTCGCCGACAAGGGTGCAGCGTCGGTGAAGGATCTGGCATTCGCGAAGTACTTCGCCTGCGAGACCGGCACCGAGGTCGCCAACATGGCGGTGCAGATCCACGGCGGCTGGGGCTTCATGGACGACTGCCCGGCGTCGCGCTATCTGCGCGATAACCGCATCTGCACGATCGGTGACGGCAGCAGCCAGATCCAGCTGCAGCTGATCGCCAGAGGGCTGGGACTCGACGTGCAGTTCTGAACCCCGTCGCAACGCGCCGCCCATGCAGCAACCCGAACTCGACCGCGCCATTTGCATCGTGCGTGCGCATGCCGCGCGCGTTCCCGAGATTGCGGCGCGGCTGGCACGGGCGGGCCTCGACTCCGGCGAACCGACGGACGCGGCCGGCTGGGCTCGGATCCCGGTACTGCGCAAGTCTTCGTTGCGTGAGCTGCAGGCCGAAGCACCGCCCTGGGGCGGAATGCTCGAGGATGGTTTTCGCCCTCAGACCTGCTTCACGTCGCCGGGCGGCATCGTCGAGCCGCTCGTGCCGCGCATGGTCGAGCGTCTCGCCGAACTCCTGCAGCGCGCGGGCTTCGCGGCGACGCACACCGTCCTGAACGGCTTCGGCTACCACTTCACGCCCGCCGGCCTGCTCTTTCACGCGGCCCTGGTACGCATCGGCTGCACGGTGCTGCCGGCCGGGCCGCAGGACAGCGCGCTTCAGGCCCGGTTCGCGCGGTTGATCGGCGCCGACGCCTTCGTCGGCATCGCCAGCCATCTGAAGATTCTGTTCGAGCATGAGCCCGCCTTGTCGATCCGGCTCGCCATGGCCGGCGCCGAGCCGCACGGCGAATCGATTCGCGCCGAGTTGCTCGCTCGGCAGGGTGTTCGCTGCGTCGACATGTATGGCTTTGCCGAGGCAGGCATCGTCGCCGCCACCTGCACGCAGGCAGGTGCGCTGCACCTGCACGCCGACGTGGTCGCCGAGGTGCTCGATCCGGCCGGCGGCCCATCCGTGCCGGCAGGTTCTATCGGCGAGCTCGTCGTGAGCCTCGACAACCCGGGATTCCCGCTGCTCCGCTTCGCCACCGGCGATCTGGTGCAGATCGATCCGCGAAGCTGCGTCTGCGGAAGGGCCGGCGTCCTGCACCTGCTGGGCCGTGCCGACCAGAGCGCGCGCGTCAAGGGCATGCTGCTGCACCCGAACCAGCTGCAGCAGTTCCTCGCCGCGGCCGGCGCCAGTGCCTGCCGGGTCGACGTGTCCCGGATCGATGACCGCGATCGTGTCGCCGTGACCGTGCGCATGGGCGAAGGCGCGGCCGACAGCGCGGCTCTCGACGCCGCCTTTCGCGAGTCCTGCCGCCTGCGCGCCGACCGCATCGAGTTCGACGCCTCGCTCGCCGCCGGCAGCTTCACCATCGCCGACCTGCGCGGACGATGACCGTTTTGGCCGAGTCACCCCCGACCCCGACGCTACGCGCGCGCGTCCTCGAGGCGAACGACCTGCACCTGTCGTTCGGTGCCATTCACGCGCTCGTCGGCGTCGACTTCGCCGTCTCTGCGGGAGAGCTGGTCTCGATCATCGGCCCGAACGGCGCCGGCAAGAGCAGCCTCCTGAACTGCCTGTCGGGGTTCTACAAGCCGAGCTCGGGCAGCATCCGCTTCGCAGGCGAGGACATCAGCGCCCTGCCGCCGCCGCGCCGCGCGGCGATGGGGATGGCACGCACGTTCCAGGGTATCCAGACCTACGAGTCGATGACCGTGCGCGAGAACATCCTGACCGGGTGCCACTGCCGGATGCGGACAGGCCTGCTCGCGGGCGCGCTCTGGTGGGGCCCGAGCCGGCGCGAGATGGTTCGCTTCATCGACGAGGCCGAAACGATCATCGAATTCCTCGAGCTCGAGGAGCTGCGACATGCCCGCGTCGGCGATCTCGGCTACGGTCTGCGCAAGCGCGTCGACCTCGGCCGTGCGCTCGCCATCGATCCCAAAGTGCTGATCCTCGACGAGCCGATGGCCGGCATGAACGCCGACGAGAAGGCCGACCTCGCGCGCTACATCCTCGACATCAACGACGCCCGCGACGTGCCGGTCGTGCTGGTCGAGCACGACATGGAAGTCGTGATGGACATTTCCGACCGCGTGATGGTGCTCGAGTGGGGCCGCACCATCGCCGACGGCACGCCCGCCGAGGTGCGCGCCGATCCGAAGGTCGTTCAGGCCTACCTGGGGCAGGAATGACCGACCTGCATGGCAGTCATGGCGAGGATCCGCGAGAGCCCGGCGGCGAGACGCTGCCCCGGCTGCTGCGCAGGCGCGCAGTGGAGCACGCCACGCGCGACTTCCTGCGCGCCAAGCGGCACGGTGTCTGGGCGGCGATCACCTGGGCCGAAGCGCTCGGCCGCGTCGAGGCGCTTGCCCTGGCGATGATCGCGCGCGGCCTGGGCAAGGGCGATGTCGTCGCGGTCATCGGCGAGAACGTTCCGCAGGCTTATCTGGTCCAGTACGCCGCCCTTTGCGCCGGCGCCGCCGCGACCCACCTGTACCCGGATGCATCGGCCTCCGAGCTCGGCTTCGTGCTGAAGAACAGCGGTGCAAGGCTGCTGTTCGCGGAAGACCAGGAACAGGTAGACAAGTTCCTGCAGGCGGGCGACGGCCGGGCGGGGGTGGCCGGTGTCGTGTACCTCGACGAACGCGGTCTCTGGGACTATGGCAATCCGCTGCTGAGCTCTTTCGAGAGCTTCGTCGCGAGCGCGCCGAGCGACGCGGCAGCGCGTGTCGAGCTCGACGCCCGAATCGCCTCGGGCGCCGACCACGACCTCGCGTCGCTCTGCTACACCTCGGGCACCACCGGCAACCCGAAAGGCGTGCGCCTGACGCACCGCTACCTGCTCGACAACGCCTACCGGCTGATCGCGAGCTTCGGCATGGCGCCGCACATCGACTACTTCTCGTATATCTCGCCGGCCTGGGCGGCCGAGCAGATTACCGGCATCGGTCTGAGCTTGCTCGCGCCCTCCGTCGTCCATTTCGCGGAGAAGCCGGAGACGGTGCCAACCGACATGCGCGAGATCAGCCCCGGGTTCCTGCTGTTCACGCCGCGCCAGTGGGAGATGATCGCCTCACAGGTCGAGGCGCAGATGCTCGACGCCAAGCCCTTGCGCCAGCGCCTGTATCACTGGGCGATCGCTGCGCCACCCAGCCTGCGCTGGCTCGCCGATGCACTCGTGTTGCGCGCCATCCGCGACAACACCGGTCTCGCGCGGGCGCAGTTCCCGCTCAGCGCGGGCTCGGGTCTTTCGGCCGAGATCTTCCGCCGCTTCCATGCGCTCGGAATCCCGTTGCGCAACCTCTACGGATCGACCGAGGCGGGGTTGATCTCCGCTCACTGGGGTGCACAGGCCGAGCCGTCGACGCTCGGCCGCCCGCTGAAGGTCGCGAGGACCGTCGGCGAGCCGCTGCATCTCAGGATCGGCGACGATGGCGAACTGCTGGTGCGTGGCGGCGCCGGCTTTGCCGGATACCACGGCGACGAAGCGGCAACGCGAAAGGTCCTCGACGACGAGGGCTTCTTCCACACCGGCGACGCGATGCACGTGGCCGAAACCGGCGAGCTGGTTTTCCTCGACCGCGTCAAGGACATGCGGCAGCTGTCGACCGGCAGCCGCTTCCCGCCGCAGACGATCGAGAACCATCTGCGCGCCTCCGCTTTCCTGCGCGACGCCATCGTCCTCGGCGACGAGACGCGCGGCTTCATCGCGGCGCTGATCAATGTCGACTCCGGCATCTTCGGGCGCTACCTCGAAAGTCGAAACGTGGGCTGGGGCACCTTCGCCGAGCTGAGCCAGCTCGACGCCGTGCTGGAACGTGTCGGAGCCGAGGTGGCGCGCGTGAATGCACTGCTGCCGCCATCGTCGCGGATCGCGCGCTTCGCCGCCTTGCCGAAGGAGCTCGACGCCGACGACGCGGAGCTGACGCGTTCGCGCAAGCTCAAGCGCGACGTGATCGCCACCCGCTACGCAGCGCTGATCGAGAGCATCTACGCTGGCGACGACGAGTGCCATCTGACCGTCAGCGTGATCTACCAGGACGCAAGCACCGGCACAGTCCGGGCCGCAGTTCGCATCCTGGCAACCGGCGAAATGCCGCTGCCGATCGCGATACCGGCCTGACACGATGGACATCCTCCAAATCGCCATCGACGGCACGCTCACCGGCCTGGTCTACGGGCTGGTCGCGCTGGCCTTCGTCGTCATCTTCCGCGCCTCGCGCATCGTCAACCTGGCACAGGGTCAGCTGGTGCTCGTCGGCGCCTACGTGATGGGCTCGCTGATGACCAGCCTGCCGCTCGGCGTCGCCGTCGTCCTGGCGCTGGGCGCGAGCATCCTGATCGGCGTGGCGATCGAGCGCTTCGTGTTCCGCCCGTTGATCGGCCAGCCGGTGTTCAGCATCGTCATGGCCAGTATCGGCCTGCTGATCCTGCTGCAGGGCGTGGTGCAGCTGGTCTGGGGTGCGCAGACCCGGCCGTTCGCGCAAATCTTTCCGGAGGGCGCCTGGAAGTTCGACGACCTGCTCGTCAACAAGCGTCTGCTGATCGGCGCCGGCATCACGCTCGCCGCGGCCGAGCTGATGCGGATCTTCTTCCTGAAAACGCGCATCGGCCTGCGCCTCGCGGCGGTGGCCGAGGATCACTTCGTGGCGCTGTCGCTGGGCGTCTCGGTCCAGGGCGCAACGCGCATCGCCTGGGCCCTGGGCGCCTTCCTGTCGACGGTGGCGGCGATGATCCTGCTCTCGGGCAACGTGCTTGGGCTGCAGGCCGGCGACATCGGCCTGCGCGCGCTGCCGGTGGCGCTGCTGGGCGGGCTCGAAAGCCTGCGCGGCGCGGCGATCGCCGGCGTGATCGTCGGCATCGGCGAGGCTTTCGCGGCCCGCTACCTCGACCCGCTCACCGGCGGCGCGATGTCGCAGATATTCCCGTTCATGCTGATGATCGTCGTCTTGCTGGTTCGGCCGCAAGGCCTGTTCGGCTGGAAAGTGATCGAGAGACTCTGATCATGTTGCCGTCGGGCGTCCACTTCAAGGATCATGCGGAGGAGCTCCGCTTCCTTCGCACCGTCCCTCAGCGCGCGGCGATGCTGTTGCTGATCGCGGCGCTCGCGATCTTTCCGTTCGTCGCGAGCAGCTACCTGATCGGCGTCGCGATCACCGTCGCGATCACGATGATTGCGGTCGCGGGCCTGCAGATCACGATCGGCATGGCGGGGTTGCTGAATCTCGGCCAGTCGGCCTTCGTCGGCGTCGGCGCCTTCACTGCCGCCGCCCTATACGCCAACTACGGCGTGCCGATGATCCCGGCGATCGTGCTGGCGGGCCTGGCGTCCGGTGTGATCAGCATCGTCTTCAGCCTGCCGGCCATCCGCATCAAGGGCCTCTACCTCGCGCTGACGACGATCGCCGCGCAGGTGGTGTTCCCGGTGGTCGTCCTGCGCCTGCCGCCGGCCTGGTTCGGCGGCTCGGCCGGCATCGGGATCGACCAGGTCAAGCTGTTCGGGATCGCGGTGGAGACGCCTGCGTCGTTTTACGGGGTCGCCGTGGCCGTGACGTTCGTGATGCTGGCGATCGCCTTCAACCTGCAACGATCGCATGTCGGGCTGACCTTCAAGGCGATCCGCGACAACGACATCGCCAGCTCGGTGCTGGGCGTGCAACTCGGCCGCTACAAGATCATGGCGTTCTTCGCCGGCGCGGTCTTCGCGGGCGTAGCCGGCGGACTGTATGCGTTCTACATCCGCTACGTGACGACTGACCAGTTCACGATCTGGCTCTCGATCTGGTATGTCGGCATGCTGATCGTCGGCGGTCTGAGCAGCCCGCTGGGGGCGATCCTCGGCACCATTGCGGTGACGCTCCTGCAGGAGGGCATCCACTGGGGCGGCAACCGGATGATGGGCCTGATGCCGCAGGTCTCCGGCGGCGTGATCTTCTCGGTCACGAACATCGTGCTGGGCGCCGCGATCATCTATATGCTCATCCGCGAGCCGCGCGGCCTGAATCATCGCTGGAATGTCTTGAAGTCGGCGTACCGGATCTGGCCCTACCCGAGAGGGTAGATACGCATCCGCTGCTTTAGTGTTGTTCGCAAAATGGGGCTCGGCCCCGAAAACCCTGGAGACTGCAATGAAGTTCATGAAACAGAGATTCGGTGGGTGGATCGCCGCGGTCGCCCTGGCCCTGCTGTCCGTCGTGGGGCAGGACGCGCGGGCGCAGACGCCTTACACCGTCTCGATCTCGCTCGATTACAGCGGCCCGTTCGCGGCCGTGATGGACAGCTGGTACGGTGGCCAGCAGTCGGTCTTCGACTGGTGGAACGAGACGCGCGGCAAGAACCTGGGCGTCAAGCTCAACGTCAAGACCTACGACATGCGCTACGACGCGAGCCAGGTCGCGCGCACCTGGCCGCAGATCCTCGCCGACGACAAGCCGATCGTCTTCCTCGGCATGGGCACGCCGGACCTGGTGAGCCTGATGAAGCGCCTGCCCACCGACAAGGTGCCGATGATCATGGGCACGGCGATGATCGGCCCGCTGTGGACGGCGAACGGCTGGCATTTCTCGTTCCGGCCGACCTACTCGCAGGAGTTCGCCGGGCTGTTCTCGTACCTGCAGTCACGCCTGCCGGAAAAGCGCGCCTTGCGCATCGGCACCGTCAGCACGCAGGGCATCGCCGGCTACGTCGATCAGGTCAATGGCGTCGTCAAGCTGGCGCAGACCTATCCGGATCGCTTCGTCGTCGCCAGCTCGCAGTGGGTCGACAACACGCCGATCAACGTCACGAGCCAGATCCGCGAGTTGCTGGCGACCAAGCCCGACCTCATCCTCGTCGGCACGAACACGGCGCAGGTCGTCGCCACGGTGAAGGCAGTCAAAGAGCTCGGCGCCAAGGTGCCGGTGGTCACGTCGTCGCACAACGGCCTCACCGAGGTCGCCAAGGCGGTGCCGCTGGCTGACCTCGAGGGCTCGTACTCGGTGTTCGCGTTCGCGCCGAGCATGGATCCGTCGGTCAGCGCCGCGCAGATCTTCGAGAAATACAACAAGACCAAGGGCACCTGGGGCCTGACCGCGGCGCAGACCGCGGCGCAGGCGCTGCTAGCGACCGCGGCGATCGAGCGAGCCATCGCGACCGTTGGGCCGACCAAACTGACCGGGCAGGCGGTGTACGACGCGCTGGAAGGGCCGGCGTTCGGCGTCGAGAGTTTTCAAGGCCTGCTGAAGTCTGTGCAGTTCACCAAGGAGGCGCCGTTCCCGACTACGAATCTTTCGGTCAAGGCGGTGACTGTGAAGGACGGCAAGCTCGTTCCCGTGTCGGCCGACTGGATGCCGGTGCCCGAGCTCTCGAAATGGTGAGCGCAGTCTCGCTTCTTTGGTGAGAGGCAGGCCCACGATGCTTGAGCTGCGCAATGTCGACGCCGTCTACAACGGCGTGATCCAGGTATTGCGCGGCGTCAGTCTGGAGGTCAAGCCCGGGCACATCGTCGCGCTGCTCGGCAGCAACGGCGCGGGAAAAACGACGACGCTGAAGGCCATCTCGAGCTTGCTGGCAGTGGAACAGGGCCGCGTCGAGCAAGGCGAGATCCACTACCAGGGCAAGCCCAT
The DNA here is from genome assembly GCA_031419635.1 of Burkholderiales bacterium. GTDB lineage: Bacteria > Pseudomonadota > Gammaproteobacteria > Burkholderiales > Burkholderiaceae_C > CADEEN01. The sequence continues at coordinate 30,631 of JANOKY010000476.1, forward strand.
CACCAACGTCGATCCGGCGAGTGTCATTCGCGCGGGGATCGTTCAGGTGCTCGAGGGCCGCAAGGTCCTCAAGCACCTGAACGTCGAGCAGAACCTGCTGGTCGGTGCCCATCTGCGTGGTGACAAGGCGCAGATCGCCGATGACATGGCGGAGATCTATGCCAGCTTTCCGAGCCTGCAGCGGATGCGCCAGCGAGCCGCGGGCTACCTCTCGGGTGGAGAGATGCAGATGCTGCTGGTCGGCCGCGCGCTGATGGCCAAGCCGAGCGTGCTGCTGCTCGACGAACCCGCGATGGGCCTGGCGCCGCTGATCGTCAAGGATCTGTTCGATTTCCTGAGAGCGCTGCGCGACCGCAAGGGCCTCTCGATCTTCATCGTCGAGCAGAACGTGCGTGCCGCGTTGCAGATCGCCGACTACGGTTACGTGATGGAGACCGGCCGCATCGTCCTGCACGCACCGAAGAACGAGCTGGAACGCAACGACGACGTGCGAGAGTTCTACCTCGGCCTCAGCCTGACGCAGGAGCGGCGCAGCTTTCGCGACGTCAAGCACTACAAGCGCCGCAAACGATGGCTCGGTTGATGCCGACTCCGGGACAGCCACCCGTGAAATCGCGCCTGCACGGCTTTCTGGCCGGCATTCGCGTGCTCGACCTGTCGCGCCATCTGCCGGGTCCGCTGGCCACCTTGCTGCTCGCCGACATGGGCGCCCAGGTCACCAAGGTCGAGTCTCCCGCCGGTGACGAGATGAGGTTCATCGGGCCGAAGGGACCGAACGGACGCTCGCTATTCTTCGATGCGATCAGTGCGGGCAAACGCTCGATTCGGCTCGACCTGAAAACCGAGGCTGGCAAGGCGGCGTTGCGCGAGCTCGCAGCATCAGCGGATGTGCTGGTCGAATCGTTCCGCCCGGGTGTCATGACACGGCTGGGCGTGGGCGCGGACGCGCTGCGCGGCGCCCATCCGGGCCTGATCTACATCGCGATGTCGGGTTACGGGCGGGACGGGCCGCTGCGCGACACGGCGGGCCACGATGCGAACTACCTGGCCATCAACGGCATCCTCGGTGCGTCGGGCGCGGCGGGACGCCTGGCCTATATGTACCCGCCGATGGCCGACTGCACGGCATCGATGTTCGCCGTCTCGTCGATCCTGGGCGCGCTGATCGCACGCGGGCGCGACGGCCGGGGCTGTGAGATCGACCTCGCCTTGACCGACGTGATGATGCCGTTCCAGATCTTCGCCCTCGCCGAACTCGGTTCGTCGGGGCGCATTCCGCGCCCCGAGACCGAGTTCCTGAACGGCGGGTGGGCTTGCTACCGCCCCTACCGCACCCGAGACCGGCGCGACGTCACGCTTGGAGCCATCGAGTCGCGGTTCTGGCAAGCGTTCTGTCGTGCGTCGGATCGACCCGACTGGCTGAGCCGGCACGAGGAGCCATTGCCGCAGCAGGCACTGATCGACGAGCTCACCGCGCACTTCGCGGCGCTGTCGCTCGACGAGTGCGTGACCCGCTATGCCGCCGCCGACTGCTGCTTCGCCGCCGTGCTCGACCTGCAAGAGGCAGTCGACTCCGACCATGTCCGCGCCCGCCAGCTGGTGCGCCGCCATCCCGACATGGACATCTACGAAGCCGCCTACCCGGTATGCGTCGACGGTCTTCGCCCGAGCCTGAGAAAGCCGCTTCAGGAAGACCAGGTTCCAGGATGCGTTGCGCCAAGTTGAACCCGCGACGGCATTCCAGGCCGCTCACGTCGGCTAGCTAGAGCACCATGTGTGCGCGTCGAGGTTTCTCCTGCGGGCGCAGAAGTGGGAACGTTCCAGCACATCCGACGCTACGATCTTGCCGGGCCGCAGCGGAGCCTTCAGCGACGCGCCGGAATCAAACTGGCCCTCAGGGCAGCCGACTGCTGACGGGCCGCGACAAAAAACGCGAAAGTTCTAAACCGACCCAACTTGGTCAGGGGAGAGCTATCCAAACGGGAAGCGTTAATCTGCCGCCGAGCCAACGGTGACGGAGCGCGCAAGTGCTGCATGGCGGCGGATAAACCTCGTTCGACTGGACCGCGCGTATGGCGGAGCAGTGGGCAGTGTGAGTTTCAGCGCGGCGCGTAGGCAAGCACAGCGTGCTGCGCATCGCGCTGCGAGTCGCAGCCACGGCATCGTGATCGCGCCTGAGGCGCATTGCGTGGTGCCCGAGGTGGTCTGTGAAGCCCGCAGCCGAACCCTTTGCCGTGCCGGCACGCACCGACTCCGGCCTGCGTACGCAACCAAGCCTTGCATGGGATGTTGGGTTGCCCGTGCCGATCACGGTGGCCCCCGGCAACCGGTGGGTGTGATGGCGGCGAGGGCCGCCCGATCTGCGACCCACTGTCCCAGCACATGCCAGCGCCCGCGCTTGCAATGCGGGCAGCACGCGATCTCGACGGCGGCCACGCGGCGCATGAAGGCCTGCGCGTCCTCGCGCGCCTGCGGGTTCGCCCGCGGCATGGCCAGCAGTTGGCGGGCCAGCGACAGGCGCTGCGTCTTGGCCGCTGGCGCCAGCAGCCCGTAGTGGCGAATGCGCTTGAAGCCTGGGGGCAGCACATGCTGCAGCAACCGGCCGATGAAGCG
>JANOKY010000477.1:0-3838 GCA_031419635.1 Burkholderiales bacterium
GTGCGCGACAACCCCGAGCGCGTCGAGTTCATCGGCTACAGCACACAGCAGGTACGCTTTCTGGCGTTCATGATCGCGGGCTTGTTTGCCGGCATCGGTGGCGGCCTGGCGGCGCTGAACTTCGAGATCGTCACCGGCGAAGTCGTCAGCGCGGGGCGCTCGGGTGCCTACCTGCTGTTCGTCTTCCTCGGCGGCGCCACCTTCTTCTTCGGCCCGATCATCGGCGCGGTGCTGATGGTGATCGCGCTGGTGCTGTTGTCGGAAATCACCCAGGCCTGGCTGCTCTACCTCGGCCTGGTCTTCCTGTTCATGGTGATGTATGCGCCGGGCGGCATCGCCAGCCTGATCATGATGAACCTGCGCCTGGCCCTGTTTGGCAAGCTGCGCGGCCTGGCCACGGCCTACCTGGCGCTGGCCGGCACGGCGCTGGTGATCCTGGCCGGTGCCGGCGCGATGATCGAGATGGTCTACCACCTGCAGCTCAATGCCGCGCTCGGCCCGGAGATGAAATTCATGGGCGCGACCTTGAACACCACCGGCATCGACAGTTGGTTCGGCGCCGGCCTGGTGCTGGCCACCGGGCTGGCGCTGTTCGAGCTGGTGCGCCGGGAGTTCGCGCGCCAGTGGGGCCGCATCCAGGCCGAGATCGAGGCCGAGATCAAGCAGCGCGAGGCCAGGCCATGACGCCCGCATTGGAATTGCGCGACGTGCACATGAGCTTCGGCAAGACTGAGATCATCCGCGGCGCCACGCTGGCGGTGAACGCGGGCGAGCGCGTGGCCATCATCGGCCCCAACGGCGCGGGCAAGAGCACCCTGTTCAACCTCATCAGCGGGCGCTTCGGCTCGACGTCGGGCGAGATCCTGCTGAACGGCAAAACGATCGATGGCCTGGCACCCTACGAGATCAACCGCCTGGGCCTGGCACGCAGCTTTCAGGTCAGCAACCTGTTCACGCGCCTGTCGGTGTTCGAGAACATCCGTTGCGCCGTGCTCTGGCAGCTCGGCTACAAGTATTCGTTCTGGCGCTTCCTGGCCGACCTGCGCGACGCCAACCAGCGCACCGAGGAAGTGCTCGCGATGCTCGAGCTCGACCGCCGCCGCGACGTGCTGGCGATGAACCTGAGCTACGCCGAACAGCGCGCGCTCGAGATCGGCATCACCATTGCCGGCGGCTGCAACGTGATCCTGCTCGACGAGCCCACCGCCGGCATGAGCCAGAGCGAAACCAAGCGCTTCGTCGCCCTGATCCGCAGCGTCACCCAGGGCAAGACCCTGCTCACGGTCGAGCATGACATGGGCGTGGTCTTCGGCCTGGCCGACAAGATCGCCGTGCTGGTCTACGGCCAGGTGATCGCGTTCGACGTGCCCGATGCGGTGCGTGCCAACCCGAAGGTGCAGGAGGCCTACCTGGGCTCGGTGTTGGCCGATGCGCAGGTGGCACAGGCGGGGCATTGAAGTTGCTCAAACTCGACATCGTCCACGCCTACTACGGCAAGAGCCATGTGCTGCATGGCGTGAGCTTCGAGGTGTGCAGCGGCGAAATCGTCGCGCTGCTCGGCCGCAACGGCTCGGGCCGCTCAACGACGGTCAAGACCATCATGGGCCTGGTCGATGGCACGGGGAGCATTGCCTGGCGCGGGCGGGAGATCCTCGGGCGCAAGGCCTTCGAGATCGCGCACGCCGGCATCGGCTACGTGCCCGAGAACCGCGACATATTCCCCAAGCTGACGGTGCAGCAGAACCTGGCACTCGGGCAGAAGAAGGCCGGGAAGTCCGGGCGCTGGGCCTTCGACGACATGTACCGGATGTTCCCGCGCCTGAAGGAGCGCCAGCACACCGAGGCCGGCGTGCTCTCGGGCGGCGAGCAGCAGATGCTGACGCTGTGCCGCACCCTGATGGGCGACCCCGAGCTGATCATGATCGACGAGCCGACCGAGGGCCTGGCGCCGAAGATAGTGGAGCTGGTGGCCGAGTACCTGTTGGTCCTGAAGCGGCGCGGCATCGCGGTGCTGCTGGTTGAGCAGAAGCTGACGATCGCGCTGGCGGTGGCCGATCGCTGCCTGGTGATGGGCCACGGCCAGATCGTGTTCGAGGGCACGCCAGCCGAGTTGCGTGCGAATGCCGCGATCCGCAAGGAGTGGTTGGAGGTGTAGCCTGTCACCGCGGCGACGCGAAGCGGCCGCGACCGGACCCTAGAATCGAACGATCGTTCGCTTCCCTGACTAAAGGACTTTTGCCATGACTGCCAGTTACCAGGTTCGCGGCAGCGTCGCCGTCATCACGCTCGACAACCCGCCCGTCAACGGGCTGAGTTTTGCGACGCGCCAAGCGGCCGTCGCCGGGCTCGAGAAGGCCCAGGCCGATGCCGCCGTCAAAGCCATCGTGCTCACCGGCGCCGGCAAGGCGTTTTCGGGCGGCGCCGACATCAAGGAGTTCGGCTCGCCCAAGGCGATTGCGCAGCCGCACTTGGGCACGCTGATCCAGCTCGTTGAGGACTGCAGCAAGCCGGTCGTGGCCGCGATCCACAGCGTGGCGATGGGCGGCGGGTTGGAGCTGGCCCTTGGCTGCCACTACCGGGTGGCGGCGCCCGGCGCGGCGATCGCATTGCCCGAGGTCAAGCTCGGCCTCACGCCCGGCGCGGGCGGCACGCAACGCCTGCCGCGCGTGCTCGGCGTCGAGACCGCGCTGAACATGATCGTCAGCGGCGAGCCGGTGAAGAGCGAAGTGCTCGCCGCACTGCCAGGGCAAAAGCTGTTCGACAAAATGATCGAGGCCGATCTGCTCGAAGGCGCCATCGCCTTCGCGATGGAGAAGGCGGATGTGCGGCCGCTGCCGCTGGTGCGCCACTTGAAGGCCACCCACCCGAACGCCGACGCCTATTTCCAGTTCGCGCGCAACACCGTCAAGGCGATGGCGAAGAACTTCCCTGCGCCTGCGCGCTGCGTCGATTGCGTGGAACAGGCCGTGAAGGCGGCGCGCATCGACGACGGCATTGCCTACGAGCGCAATGTGTTCATGATCCTGATGGGCACGCCCGAAAGCAAGGCTTTGCGCCACGCCTTCCTGGGTGAGCGCGCCGCCAGCAAGATCGCCGACGTGCCGGAAGACACACCGCAGCGCTCGATCAAGCAGGTGGCCGTGATCGGCGGCGGCACCATGGGCGGCGGCATCGCGATGAACTTCCTCAACGCCGGCATTCCGGTGACGATCCTCGAGACCAAGCAGGAGGCGCTGGATCGCGGCGTGGTCACTATCCGCAAGAACTACGAGTCGCAGGTGAAGAAGGGCAAGCTGAAGCAGGACAAATACGACGGCCGCATGGCGCTGCTGACGACGACCCTGGCCTACGACGACATCAAGGACGCCGACCTGGTGATCGAAGCCGTGTTCGAAGAAATGGGCGTGAAGGAGAAAGTCTTCAAGACGCTCGACGAAGTGATGAAGCCCGGCGCGATCCTGGCGTCCAACACCTCGACGCTCAATGTCGACCAGATCGCGGCGTTCACCAAACGCCCGCAAGACGTGGTCGGCATGCACTTCTTCAGCCCGGCCAACGTGATGAAGCTCCTCGAAGTAGTGCGCGGCGCCAGGACCGGCAAAGACGTGCTGGCCACCGTGATGGCGATTGCCAAGACGATCAAGAAGACAGCGGTGGTCTCAGGCGTGTGCGACGGCTTCATCGGCAACCGCATGATCGAGCAGTACTTGCGCCAGGCCGGCTTCCTGATCGAGGAGGGCGCCACGCCGACGCAGGTGGACCGCGCGGTGGAGAGGTTCGGCTTCGCGATGGGCCCGTTTCGCATGGGCGACTTGGCCGGCAACGACATCGGCTGGGC
>JANOKY010000478.1:0-2531 GCA_031419635.1 Burkholderiales bacterium
AGGCCAACGCCATCGCCCCGGGCAAACGCCCGCTCAGCTCGATGAGCCCGACCATCGTCACCAAGGACGGCAAGCCGGTGATGGTGGTAGGCACGCCGGGCGGTAGCCGCATCATCACCGCCGTGCTGCACACGATCATCAACGTGATCGACTACGGCATGAACGTCCAGGAGGCGGTCGACGCGCCCAAGTTCCACCAGCAATGGCTGCCTGAGACGACAAACGTCGAGAACTTCGCGCTCAGCCCCGACTCGCGCAAGATGCTCGAAGGCTGGGGCCAGAAGTTCTCGGGCCCGCAGCCGGCCAACCACCTGGCCGCGATCCTCGTCGGCGCGCCAGCGCTGGGCGGCAAGCCAGTGGGCAAGAACCGGTTCTACGGGGCGAACGATCCGCGGCGCAACTCCGGACTGGCGCTGGGGTACTGAGGGCTGAGGGCGGCTCAGCGCGGGCCGCCAACGATGCGCTAACCCAAGCTTGTCATTCACCCGAGTCAACCCCAATTAAATCAACAACTTAGAGCATCATTTCTGAGCGTATGGCACTACATCTTTGTAGTTGTCTGACCTGTTGTCGAACCGGCCTGTGGCGGCGCCTCAGACCAGCACGCGATGGGTGCGCGGCAACTGCCGGTAGTCGAAGCGTCGCAGCACGCCCTCGATCCACGCATACGGCCCCTCCTCGTCCTCGGCCCGCCGGAACTCCAGAGACTGCGTTCCCTGCAGCACTTGGCGCACCTCCTCCACGGTGCGCACCTGGGCTTCGTTCATGTCGATCACCATCCGTTGGATGACCGACTCGCTTCGCCAGCAGGCTGCCCTTCAGCCCGACATCCACCTCCCTCAATCCCCCTCCAGGCTCATTCCTCACTGAATCACGCGCCTGGCCCCAGGCTCACACCTCGTTGGACAAGACGCGGTCTTGTGCCGAGCCGAAGATAGGCGTTAAATCGAGCGGTAGCCGGCTTGGGAAACGCTGTCGCCTCGCAATATGACGCCTGACAAAGGCGTCATGTGCCCCGCGCATGCCGCAAGGCAACAGCATCAGAGGAACCTGCGTGTCGGCCCCACTCGCCCGCGCGGCCAGACCTTCCACCGCACGGTGAAAGCGAAGCCATCTTGAAACGCCGAGACTTGATCGCCACTGCCCTCACGGCACCAAATCTGCTGTTTGCCGGCTGTGCCGGCCCATCACCCAGAGCCAGCGCAGGCCCGGATCCCGCCAAGGCGCAGATCACGGTGCTCTACGACGCTTTTGGCCGCGATCCGGCACTGCAGAAGGATTGGGGTTACGCAGCGTTCGTGGAAGTCGGCGGCAAGCGCATCCTCTTCGATACCGGCAACAACGCCGAGGTACTGGCGAAAAATGTGGCTGCCAAGGACGTCGATCTCGCCAAGCTCGACTTCGTGGTGATGTCGCATCGCCATGGCGACCACATGGGCGGCATGAGCTACCTGCTCAGCGTCAACCCCAAGGTCAAAATCTATGCGCCCAAGGAGGGCTTCGGCATCTATGGTGCCGACCTGCCGAGCGCCTTCTATCGCAAGGATGACTCGCTGCCGGCCGAGCAACGCTACTACGACGGCAAGCCACCGGAGGTGATGCGGTTCGGCACCGCGTGGCCACAAGCCAACATCACGCTGGTCGACAAGACCACCGAGATCGCCCCCGGGATTCATCTGATTGCGCTGGTGTCCGACAAGCCCGGCACGCTCGAGTTGCGCGAACTTTCGTTGGCGATCCAAACGCCCGACGGCATGGTGATCGTGGTTGGCTGCTCGCACACGGGCATCGACAACATTGTCAAGGCGGCCGCGGCGATCAGCCCGACGATCCAGCTGGTGGTCGGAGGCTTCCATCTCGTCGTCGCGAAGGACCCTGATATCGAGGCCACCATCGCCACGCTGCGCGACACCTACAAGGTCGCCTTCATCGCCCCGGGGCATTGCACCGGCGAGCCGACCTTCACGGCGTTGAAGAAGGCTTTTGGCGAACGCTACCTTTATGCCGGGCTGGGCAGTACTTTTGTGCTGGGCGTTACACCGCGCGCGCTCGGCGCAAGTGGCCGGATTGCACCATCGGTGCTAAGCGGTGAAGATCTGGCGACCTACCAAGCGCTGTTCGCGGCCAGCAGCGAACGCCGACGCGGACTCTTCACCAACCTGCATCGTACGGTTAACGCGGACGATGCCTATCTGGCGCAATGGCGGCGCAGCATGGTGGGCTGCTGCTGAGGCTCGCTGCGGCGCTGCCGCGCGTCGCTGGCCGGTCTTTCGGCTGCATTGGGATGCTTGTCGCGGTCGTTCGTGAGTCGCCGTTCCCAGACACATGCGAGACCTTCTGCGCTTACAGGCGCTGGGGTCTGCCAGTGCTGGCGTCAGGTCTTGTGCCAGCGATGCGGTCAAGTCCCAATACTGTTAGTTTAGCTAGATATCCGCCATACTCCACTCTATCGCAACGGCGGAGCAAGCAATGGCGCGAACCAAGGCAGTGCTGGGTTCTGGGGCTCGGCTGGCGGACTACCTGAGCGCCAG
>JANOKY010000479.1:0-2340 GCA_031419635.1 Burkholderiales bacterium
AGGTTGATCGGAAAGCGCTGCAGGCCTTCGACCGTCTCGCCGATGTTGTCGCCGCCCACCGCCGAGCTGATCACCGACTGCACGTCGGCGATGTTCATGCCGAAGCGCGCGGCGGCGTCGCGGTTGATCGTCACGTCCACATAACGACCGCCGGTCAGGCGTTCGGCCAGCGCGCTGCTGACGCCGGGCACATCCTTCAGTGCCCGCTCGATCTCGCCGGTCACGCGGTCGATCACCGCCAGGTCGGTGCCGGCCACCTTCACGCCCACCGGGCTCTTGATGCCGGTGGCCAGCATGACGATGCGGTTGCGGATCGGCGGCACCCAGATGTTGGCCAGCCCCGGCACCTTGACGATGCGGTCGAGTTCATCGACCAGCTTGTCGTGCGTCATGCCCGCGCGCCACTCGCGCTTGGGCTTGAACTGGATCGTGGTCTCGAACATCTCCAGCGGCGCCGGGTCGGTGGCCGTCTCAGCCCGGCCGGCCTTGCCATAGACGCTCAGCACTTCGGGCACCGTCTTGATCAGCCTGTCCGTCTGTTGCAGCAGCTCGGCCGCCTTGCCGGCGCTCAAGCCCGGCAGCGCCGACGGCATGTACAGCAGGTCGCCTTCGTCGAGTCGGGGCATGAACTCACCGCCGATGTGCTGAAGCGGCCACAGGCTTGCGACCAGAACCAGCGCGGCAACGACGAGCGTGAGCTTTGGCGCGTGCAGCACCGCATTCAACAGCGGCCGGTAGATCGCGATCAGCGCGCGGTTGAGCGGGTTGCGCTTCTCGTCAGGGATGCGGCCGCGGATCAGGTAGCCCATCAGCACCGGGATCAGCGTTGCCGACAGCCCTGCCGCGGCCGCCATCGCATAGGTCTTGGTGAAGGCCAGTGGCGAGAACAGGCGCCCCTCCTGGGCCTCCAGCGTGAACACCGGGATGAAGCTGAGCGTGATGATCAGCAGCGAGAAGAACAGCGCCGGCCCCACCTCGACAGCGGAGTCGCCGATGACCTGCCAGCGTGCCTCGCCTTCGAGCTTCTGGTCGGGGTGTTCGTGCGCCCAGCGTTCCAGGTGCTTGTGCGCGTTTTCGATCATCACCACCGCCGCGTCCACCATCGCGCCGATGGCGATGGCGATGCCTCCCAGCGACATGATGTTGGCATTCACCCCCTGGTAGTGCATGACGATGAAGGCCATCAAGATGCCCAACGGCAGCGAGACGATGGCGACGAACGCAGAGCGCAGGTGGAACAGGAAGATGAAACACACCACCGCGACGACGACGAACTCCTCCAGCAACTTGAAGCCGAGGTTCTGCACAGCGCGCTCGATCAACCCCGAGCGGTCGTACACCGGCACGATTTCCACCCCCTTGGGCAGGCTGGACTGCAGCGACAACAGCTTGGCCTTCACTGCGGCAATCGTCTCCAGCGCGTTCTTGCCCGAGCGCATCACGATCACGCCGCCGGTAGCTTCACCCTCGCCGTCCAGCTCGCCGATGCCGCGCCGCATTTCGGGGCCGATCTGGATGCGCGCCACGTCACCGAGTCTTACAACGTAATTCGGCACCGACACCCCCGCATCGGTGCTGACCAGTGGAGTCTTGCGGAAGTCGTCGAGCGACTGCAGGTAGCCCGTGGCCCGCACCACGTATTCCGCCTCGCCGAGTTCGAGCACCGAGCCGCCCGCCTCCTGGTTGGACTTGCGGATGGCATCGACGACCCGGGTGTGCGGGATGTTGTAAGCCGCCAGCTTGTCCGGGTCGAGCAGGATTTGGTACTGCCGCACCATGCCGCCCACCGAGGCCACCTCGGCCACGTTGGGCACCGTCTTCAGCTCGTACTTCAGAAACCAGTCCTGCAGTGCGCGCAGTTGGCCTGTGTCCATGCTGCCGCTGCGGTCCACCAGCGCGTACTGGTAAATCCAGCCGACGCCGGTGGCGTCGGGACCGAGCGACGCGGTGGCGCCGGGCGGCAGCCGCGCCTGCACCTGGTTCAGGTACTCGAGCACACGCGATCGGGCCCAGTACAGATCGGTGCCGTCCTCGAACAGCACGTAGACGAAGCTGTCGCCGAAGAACGAATAGCCGCGCACCGTCTTCGCGCCGGGCACCGACAACATCGTCGTCGTCAACGGGTAGGTGATCTGGTTCTCGACGATGCGCGGCGCCTGGCCCGGGTAGGTGGTGCGGATGATCACCTGCACGTCTGAGAGGTCGGGCAGTGCGTCCAGCGGTGTTCTGAGCAGCGAATACACGCCCCAGGCGCTGAGCATCAGCGTGGCCAGCAGCACGAGGAACCGGTTGCCGATCGACCAGCGAATGAGCCCGGCGATCATGGCTTGCCCCTCGAGG
>JANOKY010000480.1:0-2416 GCA_031419635.1 Burkholderiales bacterium
GGCGGCAGCGGCCACGGCCTTCATGCGCTCGATGGCGATCTGTTGGGTGGCGAACCGCCGCTTGGAGCGGACGCGGCCGTTGAGCACGGACGCGGGCGCGCCGAACGGCATTTGCAGCGACTCATCGGTCGGCCCGCGGGCGCGCAGCAGTTTGCTGAAGGCCAGCAGCAGTTGCGGCACGCTGCCGATCTGCCCGCGCAAGGCTTCGATCGCGCCGGCCGCGGCGTTGGCGAAAGTGGCGGCGCTGGTGTCGCGCTCGGCGAACTTGGCTTCTACAGGTTTGGCGTTCTTGCGCGCAGCCAGGCCGACGGCCCAGAACGGCGGCACCGTGAGGCTCTTTTCGGCATCGTCGGGCATCGCGCGTTGCAGCAGCTTCATGCCGCTGACGCCGTCGATCAGCGAGTGGTGCATCTTGACGAAGAAGGCAAAGCGGCCGCCATCCAGGCCCTCGATCAGGGTGCATTCCCACGGTGGGCGCGACAGGTCCAGCGGCTGGCTGTGCAGGCGCGCGATCAACTCGCCGAGTTCGCGTTCGCCACCCGGGTGGGGCAGGGCGGCGTGGCGCAGATGGGCTTCGAGGTCGATCGCGTCGTCGTCGACCCAGTAATGCACCGGCATCTTCAGCAGGCTCGACTTCAGGCGCCGGTTCCACGGCGACGCGAACTTCTGGTGCTTCTTCAACTCGGCCATCAGGCGGCGGCCGAAGTCCTTCGGCGCGCCCGCAGGCAGGCGAAACGGCAGCAGCGCGCCGACATGCATCGGCGTGGCGCGCGATTCGGTGTAAAGCCAGGAGGCGTCGAGCGAGTTGAGTCGGATGGCGGGCATGGCGGTGACCTCGTCGGGTGGACCACAAACAACAAGGCCCGGCGGCGTGAGCCCCGGGCCTTGCGCAGTGCGGCGTGTCAACGCCTCACTTGGACGCGGCCGATGCCGGCGCGACGGCGGCCGATGCCGCAGCGGACATTGCCGACGCCGGCATTGCAGATGCCGGGCTGGCCATCGCGGCCGGAGCCGTGACCGCCATCGGCGCGGCAGGCGAGGTCGCTGCCTTGCTGGCAGTACCCGCCGGCAGCAGCGGCACGATCAGCAAGGCCACGATGTTGATGATCTTGATCAGCGGGTTGACGGCCGGGCCGGCGGTGTCCTTGTAGGGGTCGCCCACGGTGTCTCCGGTGACGGCGGCCTTGTGGGCCTCGCTGCCCTTGCCGCCGTGGTGGCCGTCTTCGATGTACTTCTTGGCGTTGTCCCAGGCGCCGCCGCCGGTGCACATCGAGATGGCGACGAACAGCCCCGTGACGATGGTGCCCATCAGCAGGCCGCCGAGCGCGGCCGGGCCGAGCAGCAGGCCGACAACGATCGGCACCACCACCGGCAGCAGCGACGGGATGATCATTTCCTTGATCGCCGCCGTGGTCAGCATATCGACCGCGGCGCTGTAGTCGGGCTTGCGCTTGCCGGCCATGATCGCGCCGTCCTGGAACTGGCGCCGCACCTCCACCACCACCGAGCCGGCGGCGCGGCCCACAGCCTCCATCGCCATCGCACCGAAGAGGTAGGGAATCAGGCCGCCGATGAACAGGCCGACGATGACCTTCGGGTCGCTCAGATCAAAACTTACCGACAGGCCGCGTCCCTCGAGCGAGTGGGTGTAGTCGGCGAACAGCACCAGTGCGGCCAGGCCCGCCGAGCCGATGGCATAGCCCTTGGTCACCGCTTTGGTGGTGTTGCCGACGGCATCGAGCGGGTCGGTCACATCGCGCACGCTGGCCGGCAGCTCGGCCATTTCGGCGATGCCGCCGGCGTTGTCGGTGATGGGCCCATTGGCGTCCAGGGCCACGACGATGCCGGCCATGCTCAGCATCGACGTGGCAGCGACGGCGATGCCGTACAGGCCGGCGAGGTTGTAGGCGGTGAGGATGGCGGCGCAGACGAACAGCACCGGCCAGGCGGTCGAGCGCATCGACACGCCCAGGCCGGCGATGATGTTGGTGCCATGACCCGTGGTCGAGGCCGCGGCGATGTGCTGCACCGGCTTGAACTGGGTGCCGGTGTAGTACTCCGTCACCCAGACCAGCACCGCCGTCAGCACCAGGCCGACGGCGCAGGCGCCGAACAGCTTGATGTGCGTGCCGGCACCGAGCGCATCGGCGGGCATCACCGCGGTGGTGACGAACCAGAAGGCGATCAGCGACAACACGCCTGCAACTGCCAGACCTTTGTACAGCGCCGGCATCACGTTCTTCATGCCGGGGCTGGCCTTGACGAAGCCGCAGCCGATGATCGAAGCGATGATCGAAACGCCGCCGAGCACCAGCGGATACAGCACCGCGGCCATCGGCGCCGCGCTGACGACCAAGGCGCCGAGCGCCATCGTCGCAATCAGGGTCACCGCATAGGTCTCGAACAAGTCGGCGGC
>JANOKY010000481.1:0-24145 GCA_031419635.1 Burkholderiales bacterium
CCCGCTCGGTTTTCGCGTTGCCCGCGTGCCACTGCTCAACCGCATCGGCGAAACCCTGTTGCCGCGCGCGCTGGTGGCCGCGCCGCTGCGCAGCGGCTACGGCGACCCGACGCGCGTCAACGACGACAAGATCGAGCGCTATTTCGAGCTGGCCCTGCGCCAAGGCAACCGCCACGCCCTCGGGCTGCGCTTGCAGCAACTCGAGATGGGCGAGCACGCCGAGCGCATCAAGACCATCAACCGGCCCACCCTGGTTTTGTGGGGCGGCCGCGACCGCTTGATCCCGCCGATCAACGCACAGCGCTTCGCTGCCGATATCCACGGTGCGAAACTGCTGCTGTTCGATAACCTCGGCCATGTACCGCAGGAAGAAGACCCGGCGCGCACGGCCGCCGCAGTGGCCGCATTTCTGGAGAGCGATCGATGAGCAAGAGCGCACATGAATACGGCGTCGAAGTGCTGTGGCAACGCGCCGCGCACGAAGCCTTCACCGACAACCGCTACAGCCGCCGGCATGTCCTGCGCTTCGACGGCGGCACGGAGGTGCCGGGCTCGTCGTCGCCCTCGGTGGTGCCGCTGCCGATGTCCGACGCCGCCGCCGTCGACCCCGAAGAAACCTTCGTCGCCTCGCTGTCGAGCTGCCACATGCTGTGGTTCCTGTCGCTGGCCGCAGCCCAGGGCCATGTGGTCGATCGCTACCGCGACGCGGCGGTCGGAGTGATGACCAAGAACGCCGCCGGAAAGCTCTGGATCTCGACCGTGACGCTGCGCCCCGAGGTGCACTTCGGCGGCACGCACCAGCCGAGCCCGACCGAGTTGCAGCAACTGCACCACCGCGCCCACGAGGAATGCTTCATCGCCAACTCGGTGAAGAGCGAGGTGCGCTGCGAGCCGGTGCGGAGTTGATGTTGATCAACCGACCGCATTGAAGGCCATGGCCCTCGACACCTGGCTCATCTACTTCCTGGCAGCCACCGGGCTGTCGCTGTCGCCCGGGCCCAACGGGCTGCTGGCGCTGACGCATGGCGCCTTGCACGGCCGGCGCAAGGCGCTGTACACGATCTTCGGCGGCGCCGTTGGTTTCGTTGCCGTGATTGCGCTGTCGCTGTTCGGCATCGGCGCCTTGCTCGCGACCTCGCTGCTGTGGCTGGCGGTGATGAAGTGGGTGGGCGGCGCCTACCTCGTCTGGCTCGGCATCCAGGTCTGGCGCTCGCCGCCGATCGGCATCGAAGTGGCGGGTTCGGCAGCGCCGCGATCGGGCGCCTCGCTGTTCCGGCAGGGGGCTCTGTCTGCGCTGACCAATCCCAAGGGCCTGCTGTTCTTCGCTGCGTTCCTGCCGCAGTTCATCGACCCGGCTCGCAGCCTGGTGGTCCAGTTCGCGGTGATGGCCGGCACATTCGCCGCGATCGAGATTGCCACCGAGCTGTTCATCGCCAGCATGGCCCACCGCATCAGCCCCTGGCTGCGGCGGGTCGGACGGCACTTCAATCAGGCCTGCGGCGGCCTGTTCATGGCCATCGGCGTTGCGCTGCCGCTGCGCAGTTGAGCACCAGGAGCACACCCATGACCCACCGCGCCACCGGCAGTTTTGAAGTCACCATGCAGCCGCAGTCCACCGCGGAGCCTGCGCCGGGCGCCGCGCTCGGCCGCCTTTCGCTGGAGAAGACGTTCGACGGCGATCTGGTCGGCGTCGGCAAGGGCGAGATGCTCACCGCGATGACCGAGACCCCAGGCTCGGCCGGCTACGTGGCGATCGAGCGCGTCACCGGCACGCTGCACGGTCGCACCGGCAGCTTCGTGTTCCAGCACGCCGGCACGATGGACCGCGGCGCCAAGACGCTGTCGGTCACGGTGGTGCCCGATTCCGGCACCGAGCAGTTGGCCGGCATCGCCGGCAGGTTCGCGATCGAGATCGTGGACGGCAAGCATCGCTATGAGTTCGACTACGCGTTGCCGACATAGTCACTGTCGGTGAAGTCGGTCGAGCGCGCTGCGCTTGACCGCTGCGGCGCCGCTTGCCCACAGCATCGAAGCGGCGCGCAACGCCTGACCCGATGCGTCACTCGCGGCGCGTTGCGCTTGCGTTTGAAAACATTTGCGCCGCGCGCCGTCAGGCGCAAAACCAACGGCCGCTGTTTCTTCGGCGACAGCGTGTAAGGCCCGGGTCGTTTGCAAACAAATGCACGGGAAATCGCCGCGTGCCGCGATGAAGATGCGCCCGCTGGATCGCGCCGATGGGGCTTGCGATCCGCGCTGGAGCGAACACCGCGTGAACGGTTTATCGTCTATCTCGCCGGTTGGAGTGCACTGAGGTGCACGCCCTGGCCCTGCCCGCTTTGCGCAGCGCCGCCGCGCTGCCGCGTGCCCCGGTCGCGAGCGCCGGCTGGCAGCAGCGCGAAGAGGCGATCATGGGCACGGCCATCACGGTGGAGCTGTGGGCCGACGACGCCGCGCAGGGCCAGATCGCGATCGACGCGGTGATGGCCGAGATGCACCGCATCGACCGCGCGATGAGCCCGCACAAGGCCGACTCGGAACTCTCGCGCATCAACCGCCACGCGGCCGAGCAGCCGGTGCGCCTGTCGAGCGAGATGTTCGGCCTGATCGAACGCGCGCTGGCCTACTCGGCCGTGTCGGGCGGCGCCTTCGACATCAGCTACGCCAGCGTCGGCCAACTCTACGACTACCGCGCCGGCATCGCGCCGGGCGCCAGCGCCCTGGCCCGTGCCCGCGTGGCGATCGGCTGGCGCGGCTTGCAGCTCGACCGTGCCGCGCGCACGCTGGCCTTCGCGCACCCGGGCATGCGCATCGACCTCGGCGGCTTTGCCAAGGGCCACGCCGTGGACAACGCGGTGGCGATCCTGGCGCGGCTGGGCATCACCCACGCGTTTGTCAGCGCCGGCGGCGACAGCCGCGTCATCGGCGACCGCCGCGGCCGGCCCTGGACCATCGGCGTGCGCCACCCGCGTGACGCCAAGGCGCTGGTGGCCGTGCTGCCGCTGGAAGACACCGCCGTATCGACCTCGGGCGACTACGAGCGCTACTTCGAGCAAGGCGGCGTGCGCCACCACCACATCATCGACCCCGACACAGGCCGCTCGCCGTCGGCGATCCACAGCGTGACCATCCTTGCGCCCGACGGCCTGACCGCCGAGGCCCTGTCCAAGACCCTGTTCGTGCTCGGCGTCGAGCGCGGCATGCGACTCATCGAATCACAGCCCGGCGTCGACGCCATCGTCGTCGATGCCCAAGGGCGATTGCACTATTCGACCGGACTACAGGACCAGCGTCCTGTGGAAAAAAACCGGCGTCAGGTCACTGTCATCGACCGCTAAGACCAGCCAGGGGGTTCCATATGAACAAAAGCATCAGCATCGTCGGCGTTGTCGCATTGGCCGCAGCACTCACAGTCGTGGGCTGCGGCAGCGGCAGCAACGGCACGGACAACACCGTCACCGTCAATGGCGACGTGCCGCTGGCCTATGCCAAGCGGCTCAACAGCGTTGGCCTGAATCCCACCGACGGCGCACCGACGGCGCCCGGAGGCGACCTGATCATTCGCGAAAAATCCTCCGCCAGCGCGCGCGAGATCAACGTCACCGCCAGCATCACGCAGGGCGTGGGCGACGTGTCGGACCCCGAGGTCTCGTATGACGGCAAGAAGGTCGTCTTCGCGATGACCTGCCCCACCAGCAACACCGCGCAGGTGGGCGGCGTGGCGGCCTGCACCGGGCGCTGGAACATCTGGGAGTACGACACCACCACGGGGGGCCTGGCCGGCGGCAGCCTGCGCCGCATCACCTCGTCCAGCAGCGACGACGACGTCGACCCGGCCTACCTGCCGGCCGGCCGCGGCTTCGTGTTCTCGTCGAATCGCCAGACGCTGTCCAAGAGCGTGGTGGCCGGCGTCACGACCTTCGCCGCCGACGAGTACGAGCGCGAGCGCGTGCTCAACCTGCACACGATGGACGCGCAAGGCGGCGCCGTCACGCAGATCTCGGTCAACCAGAGCCACGACCGCAACCCGGTGGTGCGGCCCAACGGCGACATCATGTTCTCGCGCTGGGAGCAGGTGGGCCCGCGCAACCGCTTCGCGATCTTCCGCGCCAAGCCCGACGGCACCGACATGTTCGTGCTCTACGGTGCGCACAGCCCCGGCAACAGCTTCCTGCACCCGCGCGACATGGACCCGAAGGGCGCCTTTGCCGGCAAGCTGGTGTCTTCCCTGATGTCGCTGTCGGGCACGCGTGAAGGCGGCGCGCTGATGGTCATCGACGCGGCCAACTACTCCGAGCAGAACACGCCGGCCAACCGCTCCGTGGCCTTGGCCGGCGGCCAGTCGGAGATGACCGACAAGTCACTCAACCAGGGCCGCGGCCTGTCGCTGTTCGGCCGCGTCACCACGCCGTTCCCGCTGTGGGACGGCACCGACCGCGTGCTGCTGTCGTACCGCCCGTGCGAAGTCACGCGCAACGGCGACGTGATTCCCTGCGCCACGCTGACGCCGGCCGAAATCGAACGCCTGGGCATGGACCGGAGCAAGGCCGAGGAAGCCATCGACACGCTGCAAGACAACGCGCCGCCGGCTTACGCCGTGTATATGGTCGATCCGAAAACACAGACTTGGTTGATCGTTGCCGCGCCGCCCGCCGGCTTCATGTACACCGACCCGGTGGCCTTGCAAGCACGGCCCGAGCCCAACGCGACGCAGCCGACAAGCATCGACGCCACGCTCGCCGCACAGGGCAAGGCCCTGATCGAAGTGCGCAGCGTCTATGACACCGACGGCCTGCAGCGCATGGCCGAAGGCGTGCTGGCCGCCGTCGACCTGCCGGCCGGCTGCGCCCGCGGCATCGCGCAGACAGCGCCCGTCGACACGGCCGACACGCGCGCCAGCGTTGCCGATCTGGTGAAGATGAAAGACCCGGCCGACCCGGCCTACCTCTGTGCGCCCGCGCGCTTCGTGCGCGCCACCCGCGCCCTGGCACCGGTGTCGGGCATGACGGGGATGCGCGAAGCGATCGGCGAAACCGAATTCGAGCCGCAGCAGATCCTCGGCTACGCCCCGGTCGAACCTGACGGTTCGTTCAAGCTGCTGGTGCCGGCCGACACGCCGCTGGCGCTGTCGATCCTCGACAGCAAGGGCCGCTCGCTGCAAACCCACCTGAACTGGATCCAGGTGCGGCCGGGCGAGCGCCGCACCTGCGACGGTTGCCACAGCCCGCGCCGCGGCGCTGCGCTCAACGCCGGCGCGGTCGTCAACGCCATGTCCAGCAGCATCAAGACGGCCCTGTCGTCGGCGCACCAGTCGGGCGAAACGATGGCCTCGCTGCGCACGCGGCTGGACCCCGCCGCGCTGAACATGGCGGCCGATCAGGTCTACAGCGACATCTGGGCCGACACCACCAAGGCCGGCATCCAGGCTCGCGCGCCGATCACCGTGCGCTACAGCGGCAATGCGGTGGCGACGGATGACCTGGCGACGTTGGCACCGGTGGCTGGCGTGATCAACTACCCCGACCACATCGCGCCGATCTGGGCCCGCGTGCGCAGCGCGGGTGCGGTGGCCGGTGCCGGCACCTGCACCACCTGCCATGCCGATCCGACCAAGCTCGACCTGCGCGCCACCTTCGGCGGCACCGGCCGCATGGTCTCGTACGACGAGTTGCTGATCGGCGACCCGCTGATCGACCCGGCCACCGGCCTGCCGGTGACGCGCCTGGAAGAAGGCGTGCCGGTGATCGTGCGCCAGCCGGCACTGGTGGAAAACATGGCCGGCAGCGCCGACGGCATCTCGCGCTCGAGCCGCCTGACGGAAATCCTGTTCGGCGAAACCCTCAAGGCCAGTGCCGGCGCGCGCACGGTGCATCCCAATCCTCCGGTGACCGGGGCCAATGCGGCGCCGAACCATGCCTTGCTGCTCAACGCGGCCGAAAAGCGCTTGGTCACCGAGTGGATGGATCTCGGCGGCCAGTACATGAACGACCCGAGCAAGAGCCCGAACGTGAAGCGCGTGGTCGCGCTCAGCCGCACCACCTTCGAGGCCAGCGTGCTGCCGGTGTTGAAGACCCGTTGCGTGGCCTGCCACCAGCCGGTCGGCAGCTCGGGCGCTGCGCAAACCAGCACCTCGTTCAAGCGCAACCGCTTCGTCCTCACCGGCAACCCCGAGGGGGATTACAACGTCACGCTGACGATGGTCACCGACACCTGCAACGCGTCGTCGAATGCACTGTTGCTGCGGCCTTCCACCGTGCCGCACCCGGCCGGCGCGATCGGCCAAAGCACCGCCGTGCTGCCGGCGGGCAGTGCCGGCTACACCGCGCTGTCGAGCTGGGTCTCATCGGGGTGCACGCCGTAATGACAAGACGAATGACGCTTGCGGCAGCAACGCTGGTCGCTGCTGTTTTTTCGGGTTGCGGCGGCGGCGACAGCAACCCGCTGGGCAACCCGCCGGTGATTCAGAACCCGCCCACCACCGGCGGGCAAAGGCTGTCCTTCGTCTATTTCCAGAAGTGCATCAACCCGATCTTCCTGGCGCAGTTGCAGATCAACCAGGGGGGCGTGGTCTCGACCAACACCTGCGCCTCGTCGGGCTGCCATGACAACACCACAGGCACCGGCGGCGCGCTGCGCATCGTGCAAAGCGCAACGGCGGTGAACCTGGCCGACCCGGCGAACACGGCGGCCGTGGTGCGCAGCAGCGACATGTACAAGAACTTCTATTCGTCGCAGGGCTCGACCGTGATCGGCACGCCCGTACAGAGCCGGCTGTTCACCAAGCCGCTCAACCTCAACGTGCTGCACGGGGGTGGCCTGGTCTTTGCAAGCCAGAGCGATGCCAACGCCAAGCTGATCGCCTACTGGATCGGCCGCCCGATGCCGCAGGGGCAGGACGAATTCAGCAGCGCGGCCGACAGCATGTTCACGCCCCCCGATCCCGCCACCGGTACCTGCAACAGCCAATGATCCCAACGATGTTCTTGCGCCTTGCCGCCGCCCTGCTCGCGCTCGTCGCGATGGTGTTGCCTGCGCACGCGCAGACAGCGCCTTCCACCGACGCGGCCCTCACCAGCGAGCGCCTGACCGTCGCCGATCCTTTTCTCGAAATGCGCACCGGCCCAGGCCGCGGCTACCCGGTGTTCTTCGTCGTCGCGCGCGGCCAGGCGGTGGTGGTCGAGCTGCGCCACACCGATTGGTACAAGGTACGCGCTGAAGGCGGCCAGCTCGGCTGGGTCCATCGCAGCCAGCTCGAATCCACGCTCACGGCGGCCGGCAGCAGCAAGACTTTCCGTGACATCGCCATCGACGACTACCTGGCCCGCCGCGTGCAATTCGGCGGCGCCTGGGGCCGCTTCAAGAGCGAGCCGATGTTGAAGCTGTACGCCAGCTACAAGCTGTCAGACACGCTGTCGGTCGAAGCCAACCTCGGCCAGGTGCAGGGTGTGTTTTCGGGCACCAACTTCTGGCATGTCTCGCTGCACAGCGAGCCCTGGAGCGACCAGCGCCTGTCGCCGTTCTTCGGCGTCGGCGTCGGCCAGTTCAAGAACTTCCCCAACCAGAGTTTGGTCGGCGCCACGATCACCGACGCCAAGCTGGCCCACGCCATCGTCGGCGCGCGCTACCACCTCACCGACCGCTTCATTCTGCGTGCCGACTGGGCCCTGTACACCGCCTTCGTCTCCGACCAGCGCAGCACCGAGTACCGCGCCGTCACGGCCGGCGTGTCGTTTTTCTTCTGATCCTTCTCACCGCGAGCCGACAACATGAACAAGAAAATTTCCCTGGCCTGCCTGACGGCATTGGTGCTGCTCGGCAACAGCAGCGCCTTTGCGCAGCAAACCGCGCGCCCCGACAGCAACCAGGTGGTAGTGCCCGAGGTTGAGCGCCGCGCGGTCCGGCTGCCCAAGTTCCCGTCCAACGATATCGCGGTGGGCCTGTTCGCCGGCACCTACGCGACGCAGAACTTCGGTGCCGCGCCAGTGGTCGGCCTGCGGCTGGGCTACCACATCACCGAAGACTTCTTCGTCGAAGCCACGCTGGGCCAGAGCAAGGTCAGCGACGAGGCCTTCCGCCAGGTGCTGCCCGGCGGCATCTTCAACGACCCGAAGGAGAAGCTGAAGTACTACAACGTCTCGGCCGGCTACAACCTGCTGCCCGGTGAAGTCTTCCCCAGCGCCAAGCGCGCCAAGGCCACCGCGATCTACCTGATCGCCGGCGTCGGCAGCACGCGCTTCAACGAGCAGCGCGCGCAGACCGTCAACTTCGGCCTCGGCGGCCGGCTGATGCTGCTCGACCGCGCCGCATTGCAATTCGACATGCGCGACCACGTCTTCTCGCTCGACCTGCTGGGCAAGCGCCAGAGCACGCACAACCTCGAGCTGACCGGCGGCTTCACCTGGTACTTCTGATGCGCCCGACCCTGAAAAACGCGATGACCATCAAGCTCAGCAAGCGCTGGAGTCTGGCGCTGGCGCTGCTGCTGGCCGGCACCGTCGGCAGCTCTCAGGCCGCCGTGCAGCTTTCGTCCAGCGCCCCCGACTTCACGCTCAAGAGCGTGGCCGGCGCCAACCTGCGCCTGCAAGAGCAGCGCGGCCAGGTCGTGCTGGTGAATTTCTGGGCCACCTGGTGCGGCCCGTGCCGGCAGGAGATGCCGCACCTGAACCGCATCTACGACAAGTACCGCAGCTTGGGCTTCGTGCTGCTGGGCGTGAACATCGACGACGACCCGCGCGCCGCCGCCGCGCTCGCCGCCAAGCTCGGCGTCAAGTTCCCGGTGCTGCTCGACACCGACAAGAAGGTCAGCAAGGTCTACGACCTGAGTGCCATGCCAGCCACCCTGCTGATCGACCGCGACGGCCGCGTGCGCCACATCCACCGCGGCTACCGCGACGGCGTCGAGCAGACCTACGAGGAGCAGGTGCGCAGCCTGCTGAAAGAATGAACGGTACGCATCGTCTGGTCTGCATGAGCCTGCTCGCGGCGGCTGCCCTGCTCGGCGGCTGCGCCACGCCCGAGCCCTGGGTCAAGCCCTACGAGCGTGAGCGCCTGGCCGATCCGATAATGCGTTTCAACCGCGATGCCTTGGCGGCCAAACACAGCGAGCATGTGCGCGACATCCGCGAAGCCTCGCGCGGTGCGACCGGTGTGCAAGGAGGCGGCTGTGGCTGCAAATAGGCCCCGCACCTTATTCAGGCGCCTGCTCGCTGCCTTGGCCGGCTTGCTCGGCGGCGCCTTCGCCACCGCCCCGGCGCGCGCGGCCACTCTGCCCGAAGACCGCGCCGAGGCGATGGTCCATGTCTACAACGGCGGCGGCGTCAGCGCCAACGGCCCGGCGCTGCTGGTGCGCAAGAGCCTCTTCGACAAGGTCTCGCTGACGGGCTCGTTCTATGTCGATGCGGTCAGCAACGCCTCGATCGATGTCGTCACCACCGCCAGCCCGTACAAGGAACGCCGCAACGATTTCGGCCTGGCACTGGACTACGCCGTGCGCGATTCGTTGATCACGCTGGGCCTGGGCGCCAGCAAGGAGCCCGACTACCGCACCCGCAGCCTGTCGCTGGATATCGCGCAGGAAACCTTCGGCGGCATGACCACGGTGAACCTGGGCTTCACCCGCGCGGCCGACGATGTGAGCAAGACCGGCGATACGAGTTTCATCGACCAGGCCACGCACTGGCAGTACCGCGTCGGCGTGACGCAGATCCTGACGCCCAAGTGGCTGGCCAGCGTCAACCTCGAAGCCGTGTCGGACACCGGCTACCTCGGCAACACCTACCGCGTCGCGCGCGTGTTCGGCGCCGCGGTGCCCGAGCGCCATCCGCGCACGCGCTCGTCGCGTGCGGTGAAGTTGCGTGCCATCGGCGACATGGGCTCGCGCGACGCGCTGCGCGCCGAGTACCGTTACTTCTGGGACAACTGGGATATCAAAGCCCATACCGCGGAGATCGGCTACAGCCGCTACCTCGGCGAGTCCTTCCTGGCCGACGGCTTCATCCGCTACTACAAGCAGAGTGCGGCGCTGTTCTACAGCGACAACGCGCAGTCGGAAACGACCTACGTTTCGCGCAATCGCCAGTTATCGGACTTCGACAACGTCGTTGTCGGCGGCAAGCTGACGTTCGACTGGAAGAAGCAGCCCGGCCAGTACGACCTGAAAGCCAATGCCGGCGTCGAGCTCTTCAACCTGAAATACAAGAACTTCACCGACATCCGCAACGGCAGCCTGTATTCGCTGCGCGCGGCCGTGCTGCAGCTCTACCTCACCGCCACCTACTGACCACCCGGGGCCTGCCCATGATGCGCAACTTTCTCCATTCCATCGCCGCCTTCGCGCTGGCTGCTGCGGCGCAAACCGCGCTGGCGCAGGCCGTCGATGCCAAGGCGCCCACCGCCACCCTCGTCGCCGCCGCCCCCATCGGCCTGGACGAACGCGTGCAGCAGGCCAAGAGCGACGTCATCAAATTGAACCGCGACCTGCTGGTGCTCGAAGAGGAGTTGCTGTTCCCGGCCAGCACCCAGGTGGCTCTGTTCGTGTCGATGGACGTGGGCAAGCTGTTCGAGCTCGACTCGGTGCAGATCAAGCTCGACGACAAGCTCGTCGCCAACCACCTCTACACCCCCGCCGAAGTGCAGGCCCTGCACCGCGGCGGCGTGCAGCGCGTGTACCTGGGCAACCTCAAGGCCGGCAGCCACGAGATCGTGGCCTTCTTCACCGGCGGCGGCCCGCATGCGCGCGACTACAAGCGCGGCACCACGATCAAGTTCGACAAGGGCGCGGGGGCGGGCTATGTCGAGCTGCGCATCAAGGATTCGACCGGCAAATTGCAGCCCGAGTTCGACGTGAAAGTTTGGCAGTAAGCCACGCGATGCGCCAACGCTTGCTGCTCGATCCCCGCGCACTGCTGCTCACCGCAGCCCTGGCCGCCGCATGGCCGGCCCAGGCTGGGTTCTTCACGTCCGACGAAAACGGCGAGCCACCGCTGGCCAAAGGCATGAGCACCTCGATCGAAGCCCAGCCGATCAAGGCCCTGCACTATGGCGACACCCTGTTCAACTTTTTCCAGGACAAGCATTTCAGCGCCATCACCGGGCTGATGACCTCGCAGCATTTCGACCGCCTGGCGCCGCAGGGCGACGAAGCCGAAGTGCTGCGCGGCGGCCTGCTGCTGTCGTACGGCGTGCACGGCGAGGCCGGGCATATTTTCGCCTCGCTGATCGACAAAGGCGCCGCCCCTTCGGTGCGCGACCGGGCCTGGTTCTACCTGGCCAAGATCCGCTACCAGCGCGGCTTCCATGCCCAGGCCGAAGCGGCGCTGGCGCGCATCGAAGGCAAGTTGCCCAAGGCCCTGGTCGAAGAGCGTGGCCTGATGCAGGCGCAACTGTTGATGGCGCGCGGCGACTACGCCGCTGCGGCCACCGTGCTCGCCGCGATGACGGCCGAGGGCAAGAACCCCAGCCCCTTCACCCGCTTCAACCTCGGCGTGGCCCTGGTCAAGAGCGGTGACGTCGCCCGCGGCAGCGCCCTGCTCGACGAGATCGGCCGCGCCCCGGCCGACAACGAAGAACAGCGCAGCCTGCGCGACCGCGCCAACCTCGCTCTCGGTGTGGCCGCGCTGAAGGAACAGCGAGCCGACGATGCCCGCCGCCTGTTGGAGCGCGTGCGCCTGAACGGCGTGCACGCCAACACCGCCCTGCTCGGCTTCGGTTGGGCCTACTCGGCGCAGAAACAACCGGCGCAGGCGCTGGTGTCGTGGAACGAACTCGCCAGCCGCGACGCCAGCGACCCGGCGGTGCTCGAAGCGCGCATCGCCGTGCCCTTCGCGCATGCCGAGCTGGGCGACTTCGGACCCTCGCTGAAACTCTATGAGCAGGCGGTCAGCGAATTCGACGGCGAAGGCCAGCGCCTGGATGCGTCGATCGCCGCGATCCGCGCCGGCAAGCTGATCGACGGCCTGCTCGACCGCAACCCCGCCGACGAGATGGGCTGGTTCGGCAACCTGCGCAAGCTGCCCGAGATGCCGCACGCCGCGCACCTGGCGCAGGTGCTGGCGCAGCACCCGTTCCAGGAAGCCTTCAAGAATTTCCGCGACCTGCGTTTCCTCGAAGGCAACCTGCAGCAGTGGCGCGATACGCTGGGCGTGTTCCGCGACATGCTCGAGCACCGCCGCCAGGCCTACGCAGCGCGGCTGCAACCCACGCGCGATGGCGCTCAGGCCGATGCCGCGGCGCTGGCCGAACTGCGCCAACGGCACAAGGCCTTGGCCAGCGGTGTGACCCGCGCCGAGGTCGACGCCGATGGCCTGGCCTACGGCGACGCGAGCCAGCGCGCGCTGCTGGCCCGCGTCGAAGGTTTGCAGGCCGCCATCAAGACCCAAAGCATCAACCCCGAAATCGCCGCACTGACCGAACGCGTGCGCCTCACCGCCGGCGTGCTGGCCTGGGACTTGGCACAGGCTTACCCCGCGCGCCGCTGGACGACACAAAAAACCATGACCGAGATCGACCAACAACTCGCGCAAGCCACGCAGCGCGAAGCCGCGCTGGCCCAGGCGCAGCGCGACGAGCCGGCGCGCTTCGAGCGCTTCGCCGCGCGCATCGACGCGCTGGCCAAACAGCTCGACGCCACGCTGCCGCGCGTGACCGCACTCAAGAGCGAGCAGCAAGGTGTCGCGCAACAGATCGCCGAAGCGGCGCTGGTGAATCAGAAAGACCGGCTGGTGGCCTACACCACGCAGGCGCGCTTCGAGATCGCGCAGTTGATGGACCGCGCCACTGTGGCCAGGAGCACCGATCGTGCGACGCGCTGAGTTCATACCGCTGTTCACGCCGATCGCACTGGCAGTGATGCTCGGCGCCTGTGCGAGCAAGCCTCAGGGTACGCCCGACAACGAACCGACCCTGGCCACCCTGGCCACGCGCGCGGTGCCCACGCCGCCGACGGCGACGGCCGACAAGGTGGTGGCCGTCAGCCCCGAGCAGGCCGCGGCCGCCTACAAGCGTTTTCTCGATGTGGCGCCGCGCGCACCGCAGCGCGCCGAGGCCGAGCGCCGCCTGGGCGACCTGGCGATGGAGAGCGCCGACAACCAGAGCGCCAACGCCGGCACCAACCCCGACTACAAGGGCGCGATCAAGCAGTACCAGGACTACCTCAAGACCTACCCGAACGATCCGAACAACGACCGCGTGCTGTACCAGTTGGCGCGCGCGCACGAGCTTGGCGGGCAACTCGAAGTGGCCCTGGCCACGCTCGACAAGCTCGTCGCCAATTACCCGCAAACCAGCTTCCGCGACGAGGCCCAGTTTCGCCGCGGCGAGCTGCTGTTCAACACCGCGCAGTACGCCAAATCGGAGCAGGCCTACACCAGCTTGATCCAGCGCGCCGCGCCCACGCCCTTCCAAGACCGCGCCCTCTACATGCACGGCTGGGCCCTGTACAAGCAGGGCCGGCTCGAAGACGGGCTGCAATCCTTCTTCGGCGTGCTCGACCTGAAGATCGCCGGCCGCGGCGACGAACCGCTCGAGAGCGTGAAGGGTTTGTCGCGCGCCGACCGCGAGCTGGTCGAAGACACCTTGCGCGTCACCAGCGTCAGCCTGGCCAACCTGCGCGGCGCCGAATCGATCCCGCCGTTCATCGGCAACGACACGCGCCGCTCCTACGAGTTCCGCGTCCACGAACAGCTCGGCGAGCTGTACATCAAGCAAGACCGGCCCAAGGATGCCGCCGACACCTTCGGCGCCTTCGCCCGCCGCCAGCCGCTGCACGCCCAGGCCCCCGTGCTGCAGGCGCGCGTGATCGGCATCTACGAGCGCAGCGGCCTGCCGACGCTGGCGCTGGGCGCGAAGAAGGAATACGTGCAGCGCTACGGCGCCGGCAGCGAGTTCCGCAGCGGCAACAACGCCGGCTGGGAAGCGACGGCGCAGCCCCTCGTCAAGTCCCACCTCGCGGCACTCGCACGCCACTACCACGCCAGCGCGCAAAAGACCCAGGCCGTGGCCGATGTCGACGAAGCGGTGCGCTGGTACCGCGAGATGCTGGCCTCGTTCCCGCAAGACAGCGAAGCCCCGCGCAACCACTTCCTGTTGTCGGAGTTGTTGTACGAGAACCGCCGCTACGCCGAGGCCGCGGTCGAGTATGACAAGACCGCCTACGACCACCCGGTTCACGCCAAGAGCGCCGACGCTGCCTACACCGCACTGCTGGCGCGCGCGCAAGTCGAAAAGCGCGCTGCCGCGGCCGAGCTGCCCGGCTTGCACAAGACCAGCGTGGTCAGCGCCCAGCGTTTCGCTGACACCTTCAATGGCGACCCGCGCGTCGGCCCGGTGCTAACGCAGGCCGCGGAAAAACTCTTCACGTTGAAGGACCTCGAAGGCGCCGAGCGTGTGGCCAAGCGGGTGCTGGCGCTGGACCCTCCGGCCGCGCCCGAGCAGCGCCGCGTGGCCTGGACGGTGGTCTCGCACACCGCCTTCGAGGCCGCCGCCTACGCTCGCGCCGAACAGGGCTACGCGCAGGCGCTGGCGCTGATGCCGGCCAACGCCGCGGGCCGCAACGAGCTGGTCGAACGCCAGGCCGCTGCGATCTACAAGCAGGCCGAGCAGGCCCGCACCGCCGGCAACGCGCGTGAAGCGGTGGCGCAGTTCAAGCGGGTGGCGCAATCGGCGCCGCAGTCGAGCGTGCACGCTGCCGCGCTGTACGACGCCGCCGCCACCCTGATCGGCTTGAAGGACTGGGACGGCGCCGCGCAAGCGCTCGAAACCTTCCGCAGCAGTTTCCCGAAACACCCGCTCGCGGCCGAGGCCGGCAGCAAGCTGGCCGCGATCTACCTCGAGCAGAAACGCTGGGGCCCCGCCGCCACCGAGTTCGAGCGCATCGCCGCGACGCAGACCGATGCCAAGCTGGCGCGCGATTCGCTCTGGCAGGCCGCCGAGCTGCATGAAAAGGCCGGCGCACGCGACAACGCCGCGCGGGTCTATGCGGCGTATGCCAAGCAATACGCCGAGCCCTTCGAGCGCAACCTCGAAGCGCGCTGGCGCCTGGCCAAGAGCGCGCAAGTGGCCGGCAATGCCGCGCGCGAAACCGCGCTGCTGCGCGAGATCCGCGATGCCGACTTGCGTGCCGGCTCGGCGCGCACCGAGCGCACCCGCACCATCGGCGGACTGGCGGCCTTGTCGCTGACCCAGCCGCTGCTCGACGACTACCGCAAGGTGGCCCTGGTCGAGCCGCTGGCCAAGCAGTTGAAGCTGAAGAAGACCAAGATGGAAACGGTGTTGCAGGCCTATGCCCAGGCATCCAACGCCGCGGTGCCCGAGGTGGTGACCGCCGCGACCTTCCACACCGCCGCGCTGTACCAGGATTTCGGCAAGGCGATGCTGCAGTCGCAGCGGCCCAAGGGCCTGAAGAAGCCCGCGTTAGAGCAGTACAACGTGATGCTCGAAGAGCAGGCCTTCCCGTTCGAGGAGAAAGCCACCGAGCTGCACGAGACCAATGCGCGGCGCGCCGCAACGGGCATCTACGACGAGTGGGTGAAGAAGAGCTTCGTCGCCCTGCGCGAGCTGCGCCCGGTGCGCTACGGCAAGAACGAACGCGGTGAAGGAGCCCTCGATGTGGTACGTTGACCACCCCCGAAGCGGCTTCGCCGCTCGCCCTCGAGGGGGCAACACCAGCGGACCGGCAGAGCCGGATCCGCGGTGTTCGCTTGGAAACCTGCTCGGACGGGGCATTGCTGGACGCATGCTGCTCGTTTGCGCGGGGCTGACTTATCTGGCCGGCTGCTCGACGGTATCCACACCGGTCGACGCGCTGCAACGCGCTGCCGCCGCGATCACGGCGCCTACAGACACGGCCGCAGCCGCATCGGCCACACCGATCGCGGCCGAGACGCAGGCCCAGTTCGACCGCGCCTTGCAGGCCCAGCGCAGCGGCCGCAGCGCCGAGGCCGAGCAGCAATGGCGCGCGCTGGCGCAGACCCATCCCGAACTCGGCGGCGTGCATGCCAACCTGGGCTTGATGCAGCGCCAGGCGGGCCGCACCGCCGAAGCCGTGGCCTCGCTCGAACGCGCGGTGCAGGCCAGCCCCGCGCAGCCGCGCTTTCACAACGAACTCGGCATCGCTTGCCGCGCCAACGGCCAGTTCGCCAAGGCGCGAGAAGCCTATGAACGTGCCCTCGCACTCGACGCCAATTTCGCAGCCGCGCTGCTGAACCTGGGCATCCTGCACGACCTCTACCTCGGCGATGGCGCCAAGGCGCTCGAACTCTACGAGCGCTACCTCACACTCGCTCCGGGCGGCGACGCCGCGGTCACCAAGTGGGCCGCCGATCTGCGCCAGCGCAAGCCCGCGGCGCTCACAGCACTCAGCACACAGGCCGTCAAGAACGGCAAGGAAGCGCAATGAAACAACACCCCAGCCTGGCGGTTTTGCTGGCACTCGCCACGGTCGGTGCGCTGGCGCAAGACCGCGCCGACATCGACCGCACCCAGGTGATCGGCAACCGTGAGCTGCCCAAGGTGCTGTACATCGTGCCGTGGAAAAAACCGCCGCCGGGCGAGCTGTCGGGCAAGCCGGTCAACAGCGTGCTCGACGACCTGCTGTCGCCGGTCGACCGCGACGTCTTCCGCCGCCACCTGAATTACGACCAGCAACTCAGCACCGCCAAACCCGCCGTGGCCGCCAACGCCGCACGCTGAACCCCGATCACTGACCCCCGAATAGGAGAACCCACCATGAGCCTCATCGACACTGCCGTCAAATTCTTCCAGGACAGCGGCCTGGCCATCTACCCCAGCATCCTGATCATGGCCATCGGCCTGGCGATCGCGATCGAACGCTTCGTCTTCCTCAAGCGCGCGGGCGCCGAGAACCGCAAGCTGTGGTCACAACTGCTGCCGATGCTGCAGAGCGGGCGTTTGAAGGACGTGCAACACGCGGCCTCGGGCTCCGACGCCGCGGTCGGCAAGATCGTCGCCAACGGCCTGCAGCGCATGCAAAGCCCGGGCCGGCGCGAAGACATCGACGCGGCGATGGAAGAAGGGATGATGGAGATCGTGCCGCGGTTGGAAAAGCGCACGCACTACATCGCCACCTTCGCCAACGTGATCACCCTGGTGGGCCTGCTGGGCACCATCATCGGCTTGATCAAGGGCTTCACCGCGGTGTCGCAGGTCAACCCGGCGGAGAAGGCCGAGCTGCTGTCGGCGTCGATCTCGATCGCGATGAACAACACCGCCTTCGCGCTGACGGTGGCGATCCCGTTCCTGCTGATCCACGCCTTCTTGCAGGCGCGCACCAGCGAGATCGTCGATGGCCTGGAAGGCGCCAAGATCAGTTTCCTGAACGTGACGCAGCGCCTGAAGGCCGAGGCCGGCGCGGCCAGCCCGGCCACGCGTTGAACCCATAACAAGACTGCGCAGGGAGCCCGCCATGCGATCCAGACGCATCCGCCGTCACACCGCCGAATTGGACGTCACGGCCTTCATCAACCTGATCGTGGTGTTGGTGCCGTTCCTGCTGTCGACGGCGGTGTTCACCCGGCTGTCAGTGATCGACCTCTCGCTGCCGGCGCAATCGTCGGGCGCGGTCGAGCAGTTGAAGGTCAACGACCTCAAGCTCGAGATCGTGCTGCGGCCCGACGCCCTGGAAGTCGGTGACCGCATCGGCGGCCTGATCCAGCGCATCCCGAACACGCCGGGGGCGAACGGCGGCTACGACCTGGCGACGCTGTCGCTGCTGATGCAGCAGATCAAGGCCAAGTTCCCCGACACCGCCACCGCCACCCTGCTGGCGCGGCCGGAGACGCCTTACGACACCTTGATCCAGTTGATGGACGTGGTGCGCGAAGTGCCGGCCGGGCCGATGGCCACAGCCAAGCCCGTGCCGCTGTTCCCCGACATCTCGATCGGCGATTCGCCGATCGCCACCAAAACCTGAGGCAGCGGCACGACCATGAAGCTGACCCCCCTGCAAAAGCGCGCCGAGCGCAAGGCGCGCAACAAGACCGGGCTGGACATGAACCTGGTGTCGTTGATCGACATCTTCACGATCCTGATCTTCTTCCTGATGTCCAGCGGCGGTGTCGAGATCCTGACCCCCGCCAAGTCGGTCACGTTGCCGCTGTCCAGCGCCGACAAGTCGCCGCGCGAAACCCTGGTGATCACCGTCAGCGGCCCCGACATCCTGGTCGAAGGCCGCCGCGTGGCCTCGGTCACCGACGCGATGGCGGCCCATGGCGACCTGATCGCCGGCCTGAAGGAAGAGCTCGACCTGCAAGCCAAGCGCCAGACGATCCGCCCCGAAAACCAATCGCAGGGCCGCACCGTGACGATCATGGGCGACAAGGACATTCCGTACAGCCTGCTGCGCAAAGTGATGGTCACAGCCGCGCGCGCCGACTTCAGCGACGTGTCGTTCGCGGTGACGCGCAAGGCGGTGAAGACATGAGCGCGGCGGCGATCTCTTTCCGCGCCCCGGTTCTTGCGTGGGCGATCGCGGTCGAAGACGAAGCCCGCTTCAAGCGCATCCTGCAGCGAATCGTCGGCGTGGCCGCCTTGGCCTGCGTGGTCTTCTCGTTGATGCCGCGGCCCGCCGAAGACCGCGCCAAGCCGCCCGAGCTGCCGCAGCGCCTGGCCAAGCTGGTGCTCGAGCGCGAGCCGCTGCCGACGCCGAAGAAGGCACCCGAGCCGCAGCGCCTGGCCAAGGCCAACATCCCGCAAGAGCCGCTGCCGGCCAAGGCCGACCTGCGGCCCGCGCCCAAGCGCGAGCGCACCAAGGAAGCGCCAGTGCCCGAGGCGCGCAATCCGCAGCCGAACAAGCCCGCGGGCGAGATCGAAGGCGCGCGGCGCCAGGCCGCGGGCGTGGGCCTGCTGGCGATGAAAGACACCCTGGCCGAGATGCGTGGCGCGCCGGTGGCGGTGCAACTCAAGCAGGACATCAAGGCCGGCCCCGGGGTCGGTACAGGGGTTGGCGTCGGCGTGGGTGCGGGCAACGAGCCGGGACTGCCGGCGCGCGCCCTCATCACCTCCAACCTCACCGGCGGGTCGGGCGGCATCAACACTGCGGCCTACAGCCGCAACACCGGCGGCGGCGGCCTGGCCGGCCGCGCCACCACCCTGGTCGAAGGGGTGGCTGGGGGCGGCGGCGGCGGCGGCTACGGCGGCGGCGGTGCGCGCGGTGGCGGCACCGGCGGCAATGGCGACGGGGCGGGCGGCTCGCTGAGAAAGAGCGGCAGCGGCAAGGCCTCGCGCTCGATCGAAGAAATCAAGCTCGTCTTCGAGCGCAACAAGGGCGCGATCTACGCGCTGTACAACCGCGCGCTGCGCGAAGACCCTGCCCTGCAAGGCAAGGTCGTCGTCGAGCTGAAGATCTCGCCCGGGGGCGAAGTCGTCGGCTGCCGCGTCGTCTCGACCGAGCTGAAGACGCCCGAGCTGGAGCAGAAGCTGATCGCGCGCATCCGCCAGTTCGACTTCGGCGCCAAGGATGTCGACGTGATGGTCGTCAGTTGGCCGGTGGACTTCCTGCCGTCATAGCCGTCAGGCCGGCGCGATGCGCCCGGCCTCGATGCGGATCTGCCGGTCGCAGCGCGCTGCCAGGGCGCTGTCGTGCGTGACCAGCACCAGGGTCGTGCCGGCTTCGCGGTTCAACTCGAAGATCAGCTTCATCACCGTCTCGCCGGTGGCGAAATCGAGGCTGCCGGTCGGCTCATCGGCCAGCAGCACCGAGGGGCGAACGACAAAGGCCCGCGCCAGCGCCACGCGCTGCTGCTCGCCGCCCGACAGCACCTTGGGGTAATGCGAGAGCCGCTCGCCGAGGCCGACGCGGCCGAGCATGTCGCGGGCCATCGCACGGGCGTCGTTCCTGCCCTGCAGCTCGAGCGGCAGCATCACGTTTTCCAGCGCGCTCAGGTTGCCGAGCAACTGGAAGCTCTGGAACACGAAGCCCAGGCACTCGGCGCGCACCGCGGCACGGGCGTCTTCGTCGAGCTTGAAAATGTCGATACCGGCCAGACGTACCGTGCCGCTGGTGGGCACATCCAGGCCGGCGACGATCGACAGCAGGGTGCTCTTGCCCGAGCCGGAGGCGCCGACGATGGCCACCGATTCGCGCTCGCGCAGCGAGAAATCGATGTCGTGGAGAATGGTCAACACCCCGGTGGAATCGCTAACCTGCTTGGTGACGTGCTCGACGGAGATGAGGGATGACGACGGCATGAAAGATGGTGTGAGGTTCTTGCAAAGCGGCCCGCGGCGGGCCTGGCTGGCGCACTGTAGCTTGGCCATGGCGGCGGCCTTCGGCGGCGCGGCGATGCCCACTTTCGCCGCCGTCGCCGCCGTCGCTGCCAAGCCCGCGGCCGTGATCCTGGTCGTCGGCGACAGCCTGTCGGCCGAATACGGCCTGGCGCGCGGCAGCGGTTGGGTGGCTTTGTTGGAACAGCGCCTGGCGCGCGAGAAGCTCGCGGCGCGGGTCGTCAACGCCAGCATCAGCGGCGACACCACCTCGGGCGGCCGCTCGCGCCTGCCCGCACTGCTGGTGCAGCACAAGCCCAGCCATGTGGTCCTGGAACTCGGCGGCAACGATGCGCTGCGCGGCCTGCCGCTGGCGCAAACGCAGGCCAACCTGACGGCGATGGCGCGCGCCGCCAAGGCCAGCGGCGCGCGGGTGCTGGTGGTCGGGATGCAGGTGCCGCCGAACTACGGCCGCCAATACGGCAACGACTTTGCGGCCCTGTTCGCCCATGTGGCCAAGAGCGAAGGCGCGGCGCTGGTGCCCTTTCTGCTGAAGGGCGTGGCCGACGGCCCCGACACGGAGGCCATGTTCCAGCCCGACCGCATCCACCCGAAGGAAGCCGCGCACCCGATCATGCTCGGCAACGTCTGGCCGGTGCTGCGGCCGCTGCTGAAGTGAAGCTCAGCGCACCTTGATGATGGCGTGCATGCCGTCGAGGAAATGCGGCCGCACGTTGCAGATCACGAGATAGTCGCCGGCCTCGGCGAACGACACCGACTCGACGCGGTTGCTGCCGTTGGCCGGGTTGGCCGTGGCTGGCGTGCTGGGCGGCGGGCCCCCTGCCGGGGCGATGCCGTTGTAGTACAGGTTGTGGTTGTCGTTGATGAACAGCGAGGTGGCCGGCGGCAGCGCGATGGTCTCGGGCGTCACACCCGGGAAGTAGACCCTGACCCAGTGGAACCCGGCCACCACGAAATTGACGACACCGCCCTTCTTGACCCGGATCACGCCGGGCAGCACATGGTGGTTGGCGGCGTTGCCGGGCTGCGCCGTATTGAGGCCGACCCCGAACGACACCGTGACGGCCAAGCGGGCGTTGTGGTCGTCGTTGTCGTGGTCGTGGTCGGCCCAGGCGCGCAACGGCGCCAAGCCCAGAACGCTCGTGCCCAGCAACATGCGCGTACAAACTTTGCGACGATTCATGCGGTTCTCCTGTGGGTGTTGCAGCCAGCGACAGCCGATGCCTGCACAGGCTGCTTACGCTCAGGACAAGCGCGTCATTCCGCGTCAGCGGTCGTGCCTTAGGGGGGCAGCGTGGCGTCGTCAGTCAGCGTCATCAGGATGTCGGCGTACCAGGCGCAGTTCAGGCCCAGCGATTCGTCTTGTTCAAGGTCGCGCGTTTTCATGTCCATGCGCGCCGAGTGCACGCCGAGCAGTTTCCACGGCAGGTCGTCGTCGCCATGCACGCTGCGGTCGCGCGTGACCACCGGCGCGCCGCTGGTGCCGCGGTGCGTGCGCGCATCGGTGAGGAAGTAGCCCTGGCCCTGGAAGCGCAGGCCGAACGACGACGAGATCACCGCCTGGCGCACCACCGGCAGGTGGTGCAGGGTGTCGTGAAAACCGAGCGGGAAGCCGACGATCAGCAGCGCCGAGCCGACCTCGACTTCGTCGAGCGAATCCTGCAAATGCGCTGGCGTGAAGGCGCGCAGCAGCACCGAGGCGGGCAGCGCGTTGCGCTCGATTTCGATCACGGCCACATCAATCTCACCGCCTGCGTCTTCGCCCTGGCGCCAGATGCTCTTGCCGTCCCGGTAGAGCGGCATCGACAGACCGGTGGACTGCGTCAGGTTCTCGGCCGAGGTGTGCAGCTCGATTTCGAGCCGGTTGGGAAAATGCTTGCTCGGCTCGTCGAGCACGACATGCCGGCTGGTGACGACGAACAGGCGCTCGTCGCGGGCAAAGAAGAACCCGGTGGCGCGCGTCAGCAGGCGCGGGCCATCGTAAGTGGAAATCTGGGTGGCCGAGAGCAGCAAGGGTTCGGTCATGCGGGCACTCCGAGGCGGTAGGTCAGCAGGCGCCCCTTGTACGCCGCCAGGTCGGGCGCGGCGGCCTGGTCGAGCCGCTCTTCGTGCAGCGCAAAGCCCTGTGCCGCCATGTGCCGGTTGAAAGCCGGCCGGTTGCCGCGGTCGGGGTCGACGATCCACACCTGCGCACCCGGTGCGGCATGGCGGCCGATGAAGCGGGCCAGCAGGCCGAACTCGTCGCGCTCGTAGAGCAGGTCGCTGCCGATGATCAGATCGAAGCGCCCGCGCAGCGCCTGCAGGCCGTCGTCCAGGGCATGTTGGCGCTGCGGCGCCGATGCGCTCCAGTGGCCATGGCGGTACTTCATCGGCGCGAGTGAATTCAAGCGCAGGTTCTCGAGCAGGAAACCGCCCGCCAGCGGGTGGCAGTCGCTGGCCGTGACATCGGCGCCGCGGCGGTGGCCGACCAGGCTGGCCAGGCCCAGGCCACAGCCGATCTCGAGGATGCGTTCACCGGCCGTCACCCTGTGCGCGGCCAACTGCGCCGCCAGTTGCGCCCCCGAAGGCCAGAGCAGGCCGAACAGCGGCCACGAGGCCGACGAGATGCCCAGCCGATCCGCCGCACCGAGCGGGTCGGCGAACTGCCGGCCGTCGAGCAGCGAGCGGATCGTCAGGTCATCGACGCCGGCAACGGTGATTTGCTCTTGCTTGGTCAGGTAGCCGGGCATCGGCGGGGGTGCGCGTCGGTCGTCGGCGAGCGCCGCGCAGTGGTGGAGACCGAAGTATGAGGCTGGCGCCGTTCGCGGCATGCCGCCGCCGAGCCGCATCGAACAGGGGACAATGAGTCAGACAGTCACGATCGCTGCGGCGGACCTGGGAGGCTATCGAATGGACAAGCGTCAGTTTCTTGTGGCGGGCGCGCTCGGTGCTGTGATGCCAATGCAGGCACAAGCAGCGCCCTCGAGTGCAGGCACCGGCCCGGGCCTGCTGACCGTCGTCGGCGCGATTCCCCGCGGCAACCGGGGCCCGCTGGACCCGGCGCTGGACCAACTGATGGTCAAGCATGGCGCCAAGTTCGACAAGGCGTGGCAGTCCGACGCCGCGATGCTGGCCCGGTTGCCGAGCGTGACGATCCAGCCCACGCTCGAGTACGACGCCAAAGTGCACAAGCTGAGCGGCCCCTTGCTCAGTTCGGTGATCAAGGCAGCCGGTGTCGCCGAGGGCGCGTCGGTGATGTTGGCCATGCGTGCGCTCGACGGCTACACCGTGGCGGTGAGCCTGGCCGACGCGCAGCGCTATCGCATGATCCTGGCCACGAAGCTGGACGGCGTGCCGATGAGCATTGGCGGCCTGGGCCCCCTCTGGGCCGTGTACGACGCCGACCGCCTGCCGGACTTCAAGGACAAGCCGCTCAAGGAGCGCTTTGCACTCTGCCCTTGGGGTCTGTACTTCATCGAAGTCAAGGCCCTCTGAGACTGGTGTGTCGCGTGCCGGTGAGCGGCTCGCGAGTTGCCTGGCCCTGCCGCGGGCCCGCCATGCTCATTCCGCCAGCAAAGCCGCGAAGCGCTGCACATCGACATTGCCGCCGCTGACGATCACGCCGACGCGCTGGCCCCGCAATGCCTGCCGCCGTGCCGCGGCGAAGCCCAGGCAACCGGTCGGCTCGACGACGATCTTCATGCGCTCGGCGAAGAAGCGCATGGCCTCGACCAGCTCGGCGTCGGTGGCGGTGAAGATGTCGTCGACATCGCGGCGGATGATCTCGAAGGTGAGCTGGCCCAGGTGCTGGGTCTGCGCGCCATCGGCGATGGTCTGCGGCGTGGCGATGTGCACGATGCTGCCGCTGCGAAACGACTGCTGGCCGTCGTTGCCGGCTTCAGGCTCGACGCCGTAGAGCTTTGTCTGCGGC